>NZ_JBGUES010000001.1:0-71445 GCF_041821165.1 Poseidonibacter sp.
CTCTTTTGCACTTAGTGTTGAATACAATGTTATTGCACAAATTAAAGAAATTGTTTTTTTCATTTTTATATTTTTAAGCATTTTCTTCTACCTTTGCTAGTTTATTTTTTCTTTCTCTTAATCTTTGAAGAATTACAAATAATATAGGAGTAAAAAACAGTGTTAAAATTGTTGACATAATCATTCCACCAAATACAGCCGTACCTAATGATTGTCTTGAAACTGCTCCTGCACCACTTGCAAATACTAATGGTAATATTCCTAATAAAAATGAAAATATTGTCATTAAAATTGCTCTAAGTCTTAAAACAGATGCTTGTATTGCAGAATTTACAATACTTTCTCCTTTTTCTCTTAACTCTTTAGCAAATTCAATAATTAAAATTGCATTTTTACAAGACATACCTATTAGTAAGACTAATCCTATTTGAGTATAGGTATTGTTTAATAAACCTGCAAACATATTAGCACCAAGTGCTCCAAACATAACAGCAGGAATTGGTAGCATAATCATTAATGGCATCATCCATGATTCATATTGTGCAGCAAGGAATAAAAATACCATTATTATTGATAAAGCAAAAATATAAACAGCTGCATTACCTGCTTCTTTTTCTTGTAAACTCATACCTGAAAATTCATATCCAACAGAAGAGGGTAAGGTATCCTTAGCTATTTGTTCTAGTGCATTCATGGCATCACCTGAACTATATCCTTCTTTTATATTATGAATACCATTTATTGCAATACTTTGATAAGAGTTAAAGTGAGTAATTGTATTTACACCACTTATTTGTTTTATTTGAACAATTGTACTTAGTGGTACATTTTCTCCATCTTTATTTTGAACAAAATAGTTACTTATTGAAGTTTTATTTGCTCTATAATTTTGATCTGCTTGAATAAATACTCTATATGTTTTTCCATACTTATTAAAATCATTTACATATAAAGAACCTAAATATGTTTGAAGTGTAGAAAAAACATCATTTAGTTTAATATTTAAAGAAGATACTTTATCTCTATTTATATCAACAAAATATTGAGGATAAGCACTATTAAATGAAGTATAAGCCATCATAATAGATTTATCTTGATTTAATTTTGAAATAAATTCTTTAGAATAAGCTTCAAACTCATTAATTGGCATATTTGTTAGATTCTGAAGTTTTAATTCAAATCCCCCAACAGCAGAAAGTCCAGGAATTGAAGGCATATTAAATACTCTTACATTTGCATCATTTATTTGCTCATTTGTCTGTTTTGTTATTGAATCTGTAATTTCTTTTATTGATTTTTCAACACTTGTTCTTTTTTCCCAATCTTCTAAAACTATAAAAATTGTTGATGTTGATGAATCAAGAGCTCCTGTGATAATACTAAAACCAGTAATACTTATAACATCTTGTACACCATTTGTATTTTTTATAATTTCACTTACTCTTTTTGTAACATCTTCACTTAAACTAAGAGTTGAACCAGCTTGTAGTGAAACAGATGCAAGAAGTGTACCTTGGTCTTCATTTGGTATAAAACCAGTTGGTAAAACTTTAAAAGTGAAATAAGTACAAGCTAATAATAAAGCATAAATCATAACAGCTACATACCAAAACTTGATGATTTTATTTAGCATTTTTTCATAAACTTTTTTAAATGAATCTAAGGCATTATCAAAAGCTGTAAAAATAAAATTCTTTTTTTCTTGTTCTTTTTTTCTTTTTAAAATTGTTGCACATAATGCTGGTGAAAGTGTTAATGCACTAATTGATGAAATAATAACAGCAAAAGCAATAGTAAGTGCAAACTGTTGATATAAAGCACCAGAAATTCCAGGAATAAACGTAACAGGAATAAATACAGCAAGTAATACTAAAGTAGTTGATATAACAGGTGCAAACACTTCTTTCATAGCAAGTGTAGTTGCTTCTTTTAAAGTAATATCTGGATTTTTTGCTAAATTTGTTTCAACATTTTCAACAACAATAATAGCATCATCAACAACAATACCAATAGCTAAAATAAGACCAAATAATGTTAATGTATTAATAGAAAAATTCATAGCTAATAATAGAGCAAAAGTACCAATTAAAGATACAGGAATTGCAATAGCTGGAATTATTGTAGTTCTAAAAGATTGTAAGAAAAAGTATACTACTAATAATACAAGAACTAATGCCTGAAATAAAGTAACAATAACTTCTTTTATTGATACTTCAACAAACTTAGTTGTATCATAAGTTGCTTCAACACTTAAACCTTGTGGGAATCTTTTTGATAAACTATCAATTTTTTCTTGAACTTTTTTTGCTACATCTAAGGCATTTGCTCCTGGTAATTGATATATTCCTAGAAGTGCAGTTGGTTTATTATTTAAAGCAGCACTCCATGAATAATTTTCAGCTCCAAGTTCAACTCTTGATATATCTTTTAATCTAACTTTACTTCCATCTTTATTCTCTTTTATAATAATCTCTTCAAACTCTTTTTGTGAAGAAAGTCTTGTTTTAGATGTAAGTGTATACTGAAATTTATTTGTAGCATTTGATGGTGAACTACCAATTGTTCCAAGAGCAGCTTGTAAGTTTTGCTCTTTTATAGCACTTGTTATTTGATTAATTGTTAGATTATAGTTTGATAATTTATCAGGGTTAATCCATATTCTCATTGAATACTTTCTTTCCCCTAAATTTGAAACATCACCAACTCCATCAATTCTTTTTAACTCTTCTGCAATATTTAAACTAGCAAAATTTGATAAAAATAAAGAATCATGAAGTTCATTTGTAGATTTTACAGTTAAAATCTGTACCATAGAGGTAGACTTCTTCTTTGTAGTAACACCTTGTTGTTTTACACTATCAGGTAAACTAGGACTTGCAAGACTTACTCTATTTTGTACATCAATAGCAGCTGTATTTAAATCATATCCTGTTTCAAAATAAAGATTTATATTTGAACTTCCATCAGATGATGAGGTAGAATCCATATAAATCATACCCTCAACGCCATTTAGTTGTTCTTCTAAAACAGTAGTTACAGAACTTTCAACTACTTGAGCACTTCCTCCTGTATATTTTGCACTAACTGATATTGTAGGAGGTGTAATTTGTGGAAATTGAGCAACTGGAAGAACATATAAAGCTATCATTCCTACTATTATAATAAATAGTGAAATTACTTTTGCAAATATTGGTCTTTTTATAAAAAATATTGAAAACATAAGATTATCCTATTTTTTAATTGGGTTTGATATTTCAGTTGCATCTACTAAAATATTGTTTCTAAGTTTTGTAATATTACTTACTACTACTTTATCACCTTGTTTTAAACCATCTTTGATAATTGCAATATCTTTATTGCTATATGAAATTGTGATTTGCTTTGTTTGGATTTTATTATTTTCATCTACAATATATACAAATGAACCAATTTGATTTTGTCCAATATTATTTGGATGAACAGCAAGAACTGGAATCTCATCACTTATAAATAGTTTAATTTCTACAAAAGTTCCTGCAAATATTAGATTGTCTTTATTATTTATTTTTGCTCTCATAAAAACTGTACCTGTTGTTTCATTTGATGTATTATCAATAAAATCAATTTTTCCATCAAGCTCAAAATCATCATTGCTATTTTCAAGTTTAATTTTTACTATTGGTTTTTCTTTTGATTTGTATTTATTTATTAAAGATACTTCTCTTGCACTTGGATTAAAGTTTGCATATAAAAAACTAGAATCTACTATTTTTGCTAAGTTTGTTGAAGAAGCATTTACTTGATTTCCAACATCAACTAAAGATTTACCAATTTGTCCATCTATTGGGGCTTTAATATTTGTATATTCAACATCTAGCAATGCTTGTTTAATACTTGCTAAATCAGCATGAACAACTGCTTCATTTTGTTTTTTAATAGCTTGTAATTCATCAAGTTTTTCACGTGGAGCTAAACCTTTTTCAACAAGAGGTTTATATCTATTTAAATTTGCAATTGCAAGATTTAAGCTTGCTTTATTTTTTTCTAAACTTGCATTTTTTTGTTCTAAAATAGCTTTATACTGACTATCATCAAGTTTAAATAAATCTTGACCTTTTTTAACACTTTCTCCTGCTTTAAAAAAAATCTCTTTTAATTCGCCATTTACTCGTGATGTAATTTCTACATTTTTAAAAGCTTCAGTTTTTCCTGAAAAATCTACCCAAATTGGATAGGTTTCATTTTGTAATGTATATACATTGACAGCAACTTTTTTTATCTCTTCTTTTATAACTTTCTCTTCTTTTTTATCACATGCTGTAAAAAGAAGTGTTAAACATAATATTAATGATGTAGATATTGATTTTTTTAAAAACATAGGAATCCTTTTATAAATAGCTTAAAAAATAATTTATATTACCATTATATTTTAATCTAACTAGATTCTAACTAATAATTGTGTTGCATTGGTGTTACTTTATAAAAAGTTTTGTATTTAAAAAAGTTAAAACTTAATTATAAACTCAACACCATCTTTTGTATTTATAGCTATTATTGAAGCATTCATATTTTTTTCTAAAATCATTTTACTCATATAAAGACCAAGACCAGTTCCTTGATGTTTATCTTTAGTAGTAAAATAAGGCTCAAATATCTTTTCAATAATATCTTTTGCTATTCCATTTGCATTATCTTTTACTATAATAGTATTTATATCTATTACAATATTAATTTTTGGTTTTATTATTTGATTAAAAATCAAAGCATCTTTTGCATTTTGAAGAAGATTTAAAATAACTTGAGATAACTCTTTTGGAAATGAGTTTAATTTAAAATCCTCAATTATTTCAATTTTTAAATTTATATTATTTGATTTTAGTGTAGGTTTTATGATATTTGATGCATTTAAAATCATACTTGATACATAAAACTCCTCTTTTTGTTTATCTTTTTTATAAAAATTAGTAAAATCATCAATAGTTTCAGACATATATTCAAGTTGAATTTGACTTTGTTCTAGTTTTTCTAATAAATATTTTTCATCTTTATACTTATCCATAATATGAATTTGCATATTTATAATTAGTGATGCGATTCTATTTAGTGGTTGTCTCCATTGATGAGAAATATTAGCTAGCATTTCACCCATTGAAGCTAGTCTTGATTGATGAATTAGCATTTTTTCTTTTTCATTTTTTTCAAGTGTTAAAATACTTGTTTTTGCAAATAGAGCAAATGATAGAATTACTGCTTCTAAAATATTTCCTATTTGGCTTAAGTACTCAAAGTGAATAATTTCAATATTAAATATTCTATTTATATCAGTTAAGAGAATAATTACATAATTAACACTCCAAGCAATTACAAAATACTTTGCAAGAACAAAACCTTTTTTATAAACTTTATAGGCTATTAAAACAAAAGCTAAAAATATAAAAGAAAAAGGTATATATTTTATTAGTAGTGAATTATCTGTAATATATAGAAGAAATAAAATTAGAGGAATAATATATGCAGTATATAAAACATATTTATTTATACTTGGATAGTACTTATTTAGATTTAAAAACTCTTTAGCGAATAAAAAAGAGAAAAATATGGCAAATATTGCAATAGGAACAGTGGGAATAAGTAAAACTTCTAAAGTATTAAGTGATAAAAATACAACAGATAAGTGCATAAAAAAATAGTAAAGATATGCTTTTTCTTTATTATAAACATACCAAAGTATATTAAAAAGAAGAATAATAGAAAATATACCTAAGTAAAAACCTAAAAATAAAGAATTCATTATTTATGCTTCTAAAATATTTATTTTGTATCCTAATCCTGATACATTTGATATAGTCTCTTTATTTATTTTATTTCTTAAAGATTTAACTAAAAGTTTAATTGCATTTTTTGAACCTTCATATTCATAAACAGTAGATTCAATTATTTCATAAGTACAAGATGCTGGATAGCTTTTAATAAGTAAGTCTAGTAATGCTCGTTCATTTTTTGATAAAGGAATTATTTCATCTTTTTTTATTAACTCTTTTGTATAAATATCATAAAAAGTATCAATATCAAAATGTCTTTTTGTGATTATTTCATCTTCTAAAAAATCTTCACATTGTTTTAATGCATCATTTAATTTATTAAGACTAATTGGTTTTACTATATATTTTACAAGATGTAAATTTACTGCTTCTAATAAATACTCATTGCTTGTATATGCAGTTGTAATAATAATTTGAACTTTTGAGGATATTTTTCTAATTTTTTTAGCCATATCTATGCCATTTAATTTAGGCATTTGAATATCTGTGATGATAATATCTGGATTATATTTTTCAAAAAACTCTAAACCTTCTTTGCCATTTGCTGCACAATAAAAAGTTTTGCATTTTCTTTTTAAATAAGAACTAATATTTTCTCTTGTAATATCATCATCTTCAATATATAAAATTGTGCTATTTTTTAATTTTTCCATAAATTATTATATCTTATTATCTACTAACACTAGATAAGTACTTATAATAAGTTATATCAAAATTTTATGTATAATACGAAAAAAATCAAAAGAAGTAAAAATAATGAAAAATTATATATTTTTAATGTTAGCAGTTCTTTTCTGGTCTGGAAATTTTGTATTTGGAAGATTAATATCTTCAAGTATTGAACCAATGGAATTATCTTTTTATAGGTGGTTTTTTGTTTTAATATTACTAAGCCCATATATTTTATTACGTTATAAAAATATATATAGTGTATTTAAAGAAAACTATTTAATACTATGTACTTTAGGTGCATTAGGAATAAGTGGATTTAATACTTTTTTATATTTTGGATTACAAACTACAACAGCAACGAATGCTTTATTAATAAATTCAAGTACACCTATTTTTATAATAGTTTTATCAAGTTTGATTTTTGCAAGACAAATAAGCAAAATTCAGTTCTTAGGAGTTATTTTATCAACACTTGGAGTTGTTTTTTTAATCTTAAAAGGTAATATAAATTTATTTTCAAATATAGAGTTTACTCATGGTGATTTATGGGTAATATTAAGTGCTCTTTCTTGGGCCTTATATTGTATTTTATTAAAATATAAACCAATGAAATTAAATCCTTTAGAGTTCTTTTGTTCAATTACTATAATAGGTGTTTTAATTTTATCTGTAATATATACATATCAAGGTTATAGTATTACTAATCTTAATTTTATGAGTAATAATGAAGTCTTATATTCATTAATGTATATAGTGATTTTTCCATCAATATTATCTTTTTATTTTTGGAATAGCGCAACTATTGCAATTGGTGCAAGTAAAGCAGGACAATTTACTCATCTAATGCCAATTTTTGGAGCGATTATCGCTTATTTTTTATTAGATGAGGTTTTACAGTTTTATCATTTAGTTGGAATGTCATTAATCTTTTTAGGGATATATCTAACTTTATTTGTAAGCAAAAGTGAAAAAGTATAGTTTATGTTAAATCAATTATCAGGCATATTAATATTTGTATCATTTTTTTTAAGTATATACTCGTATTTTATAAATAATGATTTTTTAATATATGCAGGATTAAGTGTATGGATTGCATTTTTATTGCTTTTTTTATCTTTGAAAAATATAAAGATGCTTACTACTCTTTTAGTTCTTAGTATGATTGCTTTTTATATATCTTATTTAAATGATTTTACAATTGATTTTAAAAAAGCATTTACAGTAAATCAATATTTATTAACACTTTTAATAGGAGTAGGTTTTTTACGATTAATTGCAAGTCCAAAAAAAGACAAATCACAGATATTACCAAAAGGCAAAGAATCTTTTTTAAAAACATATTTAGGTGTACATCTTTTTGGTTCTGTTATAAATCTATCTTCACTTATTTTAGTTGCTGATAAACTATATAAAAAAGGCCCACTTTCTAATGCTCAAATAATACTTTTAACACGAGCATTTGCAAGTGATGCTTACTGGTCACCATTTTTTGTAGCTTTTGCTGCTGCTATTACTTATGCACCTTTATTATCAACATCTATTATTTTAGTTAATGGATTATTTTTAGCATTGATTGCATTTTTATTTACATATGCTGAGGTTATTAAAAATAAGGATTTACGCATAGATGAATTTCAAGGTTATCCTGTCTCTTTTCAATCATTACTTTTACCATTCTCCCTTGCATTTTTAGTACTTGTAACAAATCACTATTTTCCAAATATAAAAGTGATTATTTTAATAGCGCTTTTTTCTATACTTCTAACACTATTTGTTTTACCAATAAAAAAAGGTTTAAAAAAATCTATTAATATTTTGCAAAACCATATTTTTGAAGAACTACCAAAAATGAAATTAGAAATGTCACTTTTTTTGGTTGCAGGAATGTTTGGAATTTCAATAAGTTCTATTTTATTAGGACTTGATTTATCTTTACCATTTGAAAAGTTTGATTGGTTTATTGCCTCAATTTTATTAGCGATATTTATTTTTTTAGCTTTTATTGGAATTCATCCAATTATAACAATAGCAATAATTGGAGATTTTTTAAGTGGAGTTAATAATACTTTACTTGCAGTTACTTTTTTAATGGCATGGTCAACAACAGTATCGACTTCACCTTTTAGTGGATTAAATCTTACAATTATTGCAAGGTATAATATTGATGGAAAAAGAATATTTAAACTCAATATTGTGTATGTACTAAAAATGTACATTGTTAGCGTATTTTGTTTGTTTATTTTATCAAAGTATTTAAAGTTGTAGTAAAATCATACAATTATCATATAATTAGATTATAATTGTTTCATAAAAGAGGTAGATGCATTCTTACTTGTATCCTTTCTGCTTCCTAAATTATAAATTTGGTGCATCTATTTACTTTTGACATTCATTCATTACATTTAGCCCATTATAATAAAAGTGATTATTTGATACAAATTTATTTTGTTACTAATGAAAAAAGATTTATTTTTTATATCTTTACGTCGCATTTAGGTATATTAAAAATAGACTTTAATTTAAGTAACCATCGCTTTCCCCCTCCTAAAATATATTAGGGCTAATGTAATCTCCTTGTAATTTTAAAAATAGACAGTTTAAAGCTTTAAGTATTTTGTTTATAAGAGTTTTGCTGTATTAGGCCATGGAATTTTTCTATGGCCTTTTTTTTTGATTAATTATCTATGATTCTTCTAGACATCCAGTAATGTTTTTTATAAAAAGGTTTATCAACTTTTGTAAATCTAATTCCTTTTACAGAAGCATGCATAAAATCTCCATTACCCATATAAATTCCAACATGTCTATCTTTTACACCTGTTTTAAAGAATATTAAATCACCTAATTGTAACTCAGATTTTTTAATTTTCTTTCCAACTTTTATTTGTGTCCATGTTGATCTTGGAATTTGAATATCAAGCTTTTCTTTATATATTCTTTGAATAAAAGCAGAACAATCTATTCCTTTTTTAGAATTTCCACCATATACATATTTTACATCTTTCCATTCTGAGTAAAATTCCATAATAGCTTTGTTCATCTCTTCTAAGTCATTTTTATTTGATGATAATTCATCCTCTTTAGTTTTTAACTCTTCTAAAGGTGTTTGCGTAGATACTTGTTTGTATTTATCTGATTGAGTAATTTTATTTTTAATTTCAACTTCTTTTTGAACGCTTGCACAAGCAACAAAAAAAAGACAAAAAGGCAATAAAAAATACATTTTTTTTCTCATATATTAATCTCCAAAAATTAAATTTAACTTATATTATAGCTTAAAGCAAATTAAGTTTTGATTTTTAAAATCTTTGAAAGTACCTATACAAGGGCTTTACAAAATGATATAATATATAAACTTACAAAAGGAGCTCAAATGTTTAGAAACTACATAATATACTTAGTTATATTTATATTTGCAGGCTGTTCTCAAAATTATGATAATAATTTTTTCAAAAATAATGTAATTTACGATAAAAATAAAATTCAATATACTTTTGATTCTTGTACCAATAGCTCATATATTTTAAATACAAAAGATGAAAAATATGGCAAGTTATTTATTGAATATATTAGTTTAGATATTGATTGCCGATGGAATGGCTTAGAGAGAGGTTATTTTGAATATTTATTTAAGCAAACACTTAAAATAAAAGAGTTTAAAGTAATAGAACGATTAGATTATGAAAACTATGAAATATCAACTTTGTTAATTGATAATAAATATTATTTAAATATAATACATTTCTTTATAGTTACAGAAAATACTTTTATTATTGACCAAGAAGGAGTTTTGACAAATGAATTAATAAATAAATTTGATAAAAACTATAAAAATGAATATTTAAATAAAAATAGATATAAATTTGACTATAACAAAAGTCTAGTAAATCTAAATTTTATTAATGCATACTTTTCAAAAGAAATTGAGTATCCAGATAGTAAATAATATAAGCAGAATTTTTATCTGCTTATAAATGGAATCATGATAATATTTTTAATGAAAAATAAATTCTTTTTTAATAAATATATCCACAGTTTAATCCTTCTTATTTCAGCCTTATCATTTTCTATTTCACTTGATATTAGTATGCCTGATGATGGACTAAGACATATTGCTTTTGCGTATAATAAAGATATTATGCACTCTTGGGGCGAGGTTTTCCCTTATTCTTTATTTGGCTCTTATGATCCTTGGTTTATGTGGCATAATTTATTGGCTTTTTTCTCCAATTTTATTCCAATTGAATATGTACATATTCTAATAAATACCTTATCTTTGTTTTTTCTAATGTTATTAATTGCACAATATATAAAAAATGAAATCAAATATGAATTTTCATCTATGTTATATATCGTAGTTATTTCACTTGTATTTTTAACAGCATCAAGATATCTAATGGTAAGACCTGATCTATTATCAGGATTATATGTAATGGCTGCACTTTTACTTAGCAATCGTTTTATATATATTTTTATATTAACAATATTATATGCTCCTTTTTATTACTTGTTTTTTATGTATACAGGCTCTATTGGTTTAGTATATTTAATACAAAAAAAATGGAATGCTTTTTGGGGAGTTTTTTTAGCTTCATGTTTTTCTCTTATACTATTTTTATTACATGATTTAGAAAACTATTTACAAACGGTTATAAATATTTTAACTGATCAAAAACTGCGAATGGGACTTGAAGTAGGTGAGGGTAAGGCCTTATTCTCTTTTTTATCAAATGTTAATTATTTTGTATTATTAGCTGTGTTTTTAGGTATTTCAAGTTATATAATTTATAAAAACTATAAATATTTTAAATCAAATAATATTGCACTGTTTTTACTAATAACATCAATTTTATGGGTAAATCAAGCTAGATATTTTTATCTATTCTTACCTTTATTTGTAATCTATTTTTTATCAATAATTTTAAATGCAAATAAAAAAAGCTTTTTTTATAACTTAAGAAAAAAGTATTTATTTATGATAAAAAATGTTAATTATGCAAAAAAATCAATGATTTTTTATCTTATTGCTATTCCTTATTGTATTGCAGTTTTTTCTTATGTTTATAATGGAAAATCTTTAAATAAAGAGATAAATGAAGCTGTTTTTTTTAAAGATAAAGCTTTTGATAATAAAACAATATTATCAAATAGATTACATGAAGATATGTATAGAGCAGTTTATTTAAATCCTAAAATTCATTTTGTTCCAAGTTGTAGTGTTGGTTGGTTTTCAAATGAGAATGAAAATATAAAAGATATTTACATAAGAATGCAAAAAGAGGAGGGGATTAGTGAACTTGAATTATCTAAATTAGTAAAATATGTAAATGCTGATATCTATATTCACTATCTTAGAAATGATAAACAAGTATTAAATTTTGAAAAATTAAATAATTTGGGAATAATTCCTTTATCTATTTATCATAATCGAATAATTTTTAAAATAAAAAAAGAGATGAAAAACAATGAATAACACTAATCCAAATATTGCAGTTATTCTTCCTGCTTTTAATGAAGAAAAAACTATAAAAGATACAATACTTAGTTTTTTTAAAGAATTACCAACATCAAATATAGTAGTAATAGATAATAACTCATCTGATAAAACTTCTTTAATAGTGAAAGATGTATTTGAAGAGTTTGATATAAATGGAACACTTTTACATGAAAACAGACAAGGTAAAGGAAATGCTGTTCGATTAGCTTTTAATAAAATTGATGCTGATGTATATATTATGGCTGATGCTGATATGACTTATCCTGCAAATGAAGTGCATAAACTTATATCATCTGTTTTAGAAAACAATGTTGATATGTGTGTTGGAGATAGACTTAGTTTAGGTGACTATAAAAAAGAGAATAGCAGAGCCTTTCATAACTTTGGAAACACCTTAGTTCAAAAATTAGTAAATAAACTATTTAAAGCAAAGATAACTGATATTATGAGTGGGTATAGAGCTTTTAGTAAAAAATTTGTAAAAAACTATCCTATTTTAGTTGAAGGTTTTGAATTAGAAACAGATATGACTTTACATGCTTTAGATAAAAGATTTAAAATAGAAGAAGTATGTATAAGTTATAAAGATAGACCAGAAGGAAGTTTTTCAAAACTAAATACCTTTAATGATGGTTTTAAAGTGATATTTACAATTTTTCAAATTTTTAGATATTACAGACCTTTTGTATTTTTCTTTTCTTTAACAATTCTTTTTGCACTTTTATCTCTAATTAGTGCTATACCTGTTTTTGATGATTGGCTTACATATAAATATATTTATCATGTTCCCTTAGCTATTTTAGCAACTGGTTTGGGTTTAATTAGTATTATCTTTTTTGCTTTAGGAATAATACTAGACTCAATTGCTCATAATAATAAATTAGAATTTGAACAAAGAATATTAGACTTTTGAAACAGTTTATAAAATTCGGTTTTATAGGAGGTATTGGCTTTTTAGTTGATGCTTCAATTCTTTTATTTTTAGTACATAAATTAAATATGGATATTAATATTTCAAGAGTTTTTTCATTTCTTTTTGCAGTTTTAGTTACTTGGCTTTTAAATAGAAAATTTACTTTTTCCTTAAATAGTAAATATAAAAAAAGAAAAGAGTATATTTATTATATGAGTATTCAAACTATTGGTGCTTTGTTAAATTATACTATTTTCATTTCTTTAGTTTATTCATATAAAGTATTCCAAGAGTATTTAATTTTACCTCTTGCAATTGCCTCAATTATTGTAATGTTTTTTAATTTTTTTATGATTAGAAATAAGATTTATAATTGAGTGATACTTATTTCATTAAACTCTTTTTTTTCTCTTTGAATTCTCATGTAATTAATTTTATTTAAAACTTCTTCATTTTGTTCATCTTCAATAATCTTTGTATTATCGCCATTTAGTTTTATATTAAAAATCTTATTTTCATTAAATACACTAATAATACCTCTTTGATCTCCTCTTCTATGTATGATATATTTTGGATTTGTTTTAGAAGAAATAAAATCTCCATTCCATATAGATGTACAACTTTGCTCTAATACATAATTTTTAATAGAATTATAAATATCAACTTGTTGAAAAGCTTGAAGATTTACTTCTTTTTGTTTTTTATTATCTACTAAAATCATAGGAACAAAAGCAGGAGCTTTATATATGCCATGTTTAATAACTTGTTCTTTTCTTATTGGAATCACTGGATGATGATCTCCTACAATAATTAATAATCCATCTTTAAAAAAGTTCATTTCATTTAATTTATTATAAAAATTTCCAATTTGTTTATCTACATATCTTATTGTTTCTTCTTCTGAACGATTTTCATTTTCAGGATTTATAAAAGGTGCATGAGAACTTACAGTTTTTATAAATAAGAAGTATTTTCCTTCTTGTTTAGAAACTCTTTTTAATACACGTTGATATAAAAATTCATCTCCTGCTGCATTAAAGTGAAATCTTTTTTTATCAGAATATAGTTTTTGTTCACTTCCTTCAATATGTTTAAATCCAATACTCTTTGCCCATAAGCCTGTATTTGAAAATTCTAAATCAGAAGAAGTAATAAATTCTGTTTGATAATCCTCTTTATTTAAAATATCAGCTAAAGAATCTTTGATATTATAAAAACCACTAAATGAAACGCCACCTCCATTTGAAAAAGAGCTAGAAGCATATATTGGAAATTTACCTGTTAGGATTGAAATCTCTGCATCTTCTGTAACAAATCCATTTGCATAAAAATTTTTAAAACTAATATTTTCTTTTGCAATTTTATCAAGTTGGGGAGTCCAATTTTTGATATTTGAAAAATATTCACTTTGATATGAGGCTAATGATTCAACCATTAAAACTATAATATTTTTATTATTTTTTTCACTTTTAATACATTGTTGATTATGATTTACTGATAGGTTTTTTTTGAAATCATTTGAGTATTTATTAGATTGTTCAATAATATCGTAGTTATATTCAATAAAATTTTTATATAACCAAGAATGAATATAACGACCATTATCAGCAAATAAGAAAAGAGTAAAACATAAAACAATTGAAGTTAAATAAGTATAGTGACTTCTTTTATTTTGAATTTGATAATTTTTGAAAATAAATATTAAAATTAAAACTATTGTAATCAAAGAAGCTAAGATAATAAGTATATTAAGAGAATATAATTGTTGTATATATTTAGGAGCGTAAGTTATATATTTTATAATATCACCTAAGATTAGGTGAGTAGCAAAGCTATTTAGAACAAATAAATCAATTATGTAAAGTAAAAAAATCACTAGAGCAAATAGTCGTAAAACAATGGCTATATAATATTTAATAAACTTCAAATATGAAATATATATAAATAAAATGATTAAGAAATAAATGATTGAATCATGTGCTAAAGTTTGAAATATACGATAAAATAAACTCTCTTCATGATTTATAAAAAAAAAGTTAATTATTAGTAGTTTAAATAAAACTGGAATTAGTAAAATTTCTAAAAGTAAAAATCCAATAAGTTTTGAGTTGAATATATTCATAAAGTTCCTATAATTTAAAGTATTATAGCTAAGTTATATTTATTTCAAGAAATACGATATAATTCAAAAATGAAAAAATTAGACTTATTTATTATTATTTATTCAATAATTATTATACTTTCAGTTATGTATGCAACACAACCTTTGCAACCATTATTAGCGCAAAAATTTGATATCTCAATTACAAAAGCATCTCAATTTACAGCTGTAATTATGTTCTTTCTTGCAATATCACCAATTGTTTATGGGTATATTTTAGAAAAAGTTTGTGCTAAAAAAATGCTTATTATTGCATCTTTTATTCTTTTAGTTACAAATATATTTTTAGCAATGTCAACTACTTATGAATCATTTTTTACTTTTAGAATTATTGAGGCTTTAGTAATACCTGCAATATTAACAGCACTTATGAGTATATTAGCAAATACAAATAAAGAAAATATAAAATTTAATATGTCAATTTATGTGGCATCAACAGTTTTAGGTGGTCTTGTTGGAAGAATATTTTCAGGGTTTATTGCAACATATTTTTCTTATGAGTTTGTATTTTATTCACTTTCTCTTGGACTATCTATATCTTTGATTTTAATACAAAAATTATCTTATGAAGGTGATGCAAAAGTTGTTAAACCTAAGTTAAATGATATTGTGACTATTTTAAAAGATAAAAGGTTTTTATTAGTATATTTTCTAATGTTTTGTATGTTCTTCGTATTTGCTGGCGTTTTAAATGTACTACCTTTTAGAGTAAAAGATATATCAAGTAATGTTACAGAATTTCAAATAAGTCTTTTATACCTAGGTTATGGAATGGGAATCCTTGTATCTTTATTTTCAAAAAAAATCATTGCATTTTTTAAAAATGAAATAAATACTATTTTAGCTGGTGTTTGTTTTTTCTTATTTATTACATTTTTTCTAGTTACTCAAGATATTGTAATATTATTTGTAATGTTGTTTTTATTTTGTATAGGAATGTTTACTGTTCACACTGTAAGTACAGGTTTAGCAAACTCTTTAAAAGATGAACAAAAATCTTTAACTTCTGGAATGTATTTAAGTTTTTATTATATTGGAGGGGCAAGTGGAAGTATTATTCCTTCTATAATTTATGATTATTATGGTTGGAATATAATGATTTACTCTTTAATATTTATACTTTCTATTGTATTGTTTGTAAGTTTTAAAAATAGAGCTTTATTTTTAAAAGAGGGTTAATTAAAACCCTCTAAGTGTTACACCTAAATAAATAGCAATTATTCCTAATGCGATATTTAAAGGTATAAAATATTTAGCAATTGGCGCTAATTGTGCTTTTGTAGTAATATAATCACCTAAAAGAAAAGCTTTTTGGGCTTTATTTCTTTTAATATAAATACTTATAAAAACTATTGTCATAATAGTCCAAATAATCTCTTTTGCAATAACAACACTATATATTGGTGTTCCTTTAAACCCTAAAGCAATTATCATAATAATAGCAGTGATTAAAAGTATTACAATACAAGGAATTACAATATTAAAAAATGTTTTTAAAAATTGTAATGTTCTTTCAATTTTGATTTTTGGTTCAGCTATATCTTGAACTGAAGGATGAACTGCAAATCTAAGTGCAATCATTCCTCCAACCCAAATCACAGCTGAAATTACGTGTAAAAATATTATTGGTGCAGAAGAACTTTGGAAGAATTCTGTCATTATTTTAAATTTTCTTGTGCAAAAGTTAAGGCAGCTGTTTTAGCCTCTTCAATTTTACTTACATCTTTTCCACCAGCTTGAGCGAAGTCAGGTCTTCCACCACCTCCACCACCAACGATTGGAGCAATTGCTTTAATCCAATCACCAGCTTTAATACTTGTGTTTTTGCTTCCAGCAACTAACATAACTTTGTCACCTTTTGCTTGAAGTAATAATACAGCAACTTTTTCATTTGCATTTTTTAAATCATCAACAATTTTTTTAATATCACCATTTGATACTACATCAACAACAATTTTTGTATCACCAATCATTGATTCTGAAATAGGAGATTGTGATTGGCTTTGAGCTTCAACTAATTCATTTTTTAATGTTTTAATTTGATCTTTTAATTTTTTAATACCTGCAATTGCATCATTATTTTTTAATTCAGATTGAATTTCATTCATACTAGAAATAATCTCTTTAGTATAAGAAATAGCAGAAGCACCACATACAGCTTCGATTCTTCTAACTCCTGCACTTACACCACTTTCTTTTATGATATAGAAACTACCAATATCACTAGTATTTTTAACATGAGTTCCACCACAGAATTCAACTGAAACATCAGCAAAATTTACAACTCTTACTGTATCACCATATTTTTCACCAAACATTGCAATAGCACCAGATTTTTTTGCTTCTTCAATTGGTAATTCTTGGATATCTCCTGAAATTCCTCTTGCAATCATAGAGTTTACTAAATCTTCAACTTCTTCAATTTGTTCATTACTCATAGCTTTTGGATATGTAAAGTCAAATCTTAATCTGTTGGCATCATTTAAACTACCAGCTTGAGAAACAGTATCACCTAAAACCATTTTTAAAGCAGATTGTAAAAGGTGAGTAGCACTATGATGTTTAGATATTTCATTTCTATTTACAACAATAGCTTCAACTTTTTCACCTTTTCTTAAATTTAATGATTCAATATTTACTTTTGATAAATTAAGACCAAAGAATTTTTGTGTATCTTCAATCATTGCAATATGTTTATTATCTTCTAATGCACCTATATCACCAGATTGTCCACCTGATGTTGCATAAAATGGAGTTTTATCAAGCATAACCCAACCACTTGAACCTTTTTCTAAAGTTTCAACTTCTTTATAGTTTTCATCTAATAAAGCTAAAATAGTACTTTTAGAAGCAGTATTTTCATAACCGATAAATTCATTTTCACCATATTTTTCAAGTAATTGTTTAAAATCACCTTCAGCAGCAGTATCTCCACTACCTTTCCAAGCAGCTTTTGCTTTTGCTTTTTGTTCACTCATAAGTTCATCAAATTTAGCACTATCTACTTTTAAATTTTTATCTCTTAACATATCTTCTGTTAAGTCTAATGGGAATCCATAAGTATCATATAGTTTAAATGCAACTTCACCAGAGAAAACTTCTTTTGTATTTTTTAATTCATCATTAAAAATATTCATACCTAAATCAATAGTTTTAAAGAATCTTTCTTCTTCAAGTGTTAATTGTTCTTTAATATAGTTTGCTTTTTCAACTAGTTCTGTATAGTGAGAACCTAAAATATCTGCTAATGTATCAAATAGTTTTGCTAAGAATGGTTTTCTAAATCCTAAAAGGTAACCATGTCTAACAGCTCTTCTTAAAATTCTTCTACATACATAAGGTCTTCCTTCGTTTCCAAAAAGAATACCTTGAGATAACATAAATGATGTTGCTCTTAAATGATCAGCTATAACTCTATATGAACCAATAGTTTCTTTAGTAGTTTTTTTCTTACTTAATTCTTCTAATTTTTTGATAATTGGTTGGAAGTTTGATGAATCAAAGTTGTTAAAAACACCTTCTTTAATAGCAATAACTCTTTCAAGTCCCATTCCTGTATCAATTGATGGTTTTGGTAAAGGATTAAGTTTTCCACTTGCATCTCTTTCATATTGCATAAATACTAGGTTCCAAATTTCTAAGAATCTATCACCTTCTCCACCTAAGTAATCTTCATCTGTACTAAAGTTTTCTTCACCTTGGTCATAGAAAATTTCAGAACAAGGTCCACAAGCACCTGTATCACCCATTGACCAGAAATTATCTTTATCTCCAAATCTTTTGATTCTTGAAGCATCAATATGTTTTTGCCATAATTCATATGCTTCATCATCACTTTCATGAATAGTAACCCATAATTTTTCAATTGGTAATTCAAGATTTTTTGTAATAAATTCCCATGCGTAAGCTATTGCATCTTCTTTAAAATAATCACCAAAAGAGAAATTTCCTAACATCTCAAATAGTGTATGATGACGTGCAGTATAACCTACATTTTCAAGGTCATTATGCTTACCACCAGCTCTAACACAAAGTTGACAAGTAGTAGCAGTTGGATTTTCAGGTCTTGGAATAGCACCTGTAAAAACATCTTTAAACTGTACCATTCCGGCATTTGTAAACATAAGTGTTGGATCATCTGGCACTAGTGGCATTGATGAAATAACATCATGTCCTTTACTTTTAAAAAACTCTAAATACTCTTTTCTAATATCCATAAAATCATCCATTTTAAATTTAATTTAGATATTTTATCCAAAAATTAATTTAGGCAAGATTAGTAACTCTTTATTTAAAAGTAATATAAAACTTAATTTAAGTTTTTTAAAGATATAATCTATAAGTTTAATTTAAAATTATTCTACTTAAAATATAAAAACAATTAATAATAAGGAAATAAAATGGGAAAATATACTGAATTAACTCCAGCAAATTTTGAAGAAATTACTAGTAATGGTGTTTCTCTAGTTGACTTTTGGGCTCCATGGTGTGGACCTTGTAGAATGATTGCTCCTGTAATTGAAGAATTAGCAGAAGAATTCGAAGGTAAAGCTAATATCTGTAAAGTAAATACAGATGAAGAACAAGATTTAGCTGTTAAATATGGAATTAGATCAATTCCAACAATCATCTTTATGAAAGATGGTGAAATCGTTGATCAAATGGTTGGTGCTTCTTCTAAACAAGCATTTACTGATAAAATCAACTCATTATTATAATAAATACTATCAAATTATTTAAAAAGGGATAAGATTTAATCTTATCCCTTTTTTTTATGCCTAAATTTTCCTACAAATGTCATATTAAAGTCACTTTACTATTTTATTATTTCATTATAAAGATAAATGAAGGAGACTATCATGTTTCAAAACAACAAAATAAATATTTTGATTCCACTATTAGTTGGAATTATTGTGGCACTTTTGCCAACACCAGAAGGTTTAAGTGTTAATGCACAATACTTCTTTGCGCTATTTTTAACTGTAATTATTGCTTTAATTTTAGAGCCAATTCCAGCTGCACTTATTGGACTTACAGGTGTTGCATTTGCAGCAACTTTTGGTTTAGTAGGGGATACTGCAAAAGCAAGTAGAGATTGGGCATTAAGTGGATTCTCAAATGGAGTAATCTGGCTAATTTTTGCAGCATTTATGTTTGCACTTGGTTACAAAAAAAGTGGACTTGGAAAAAGAATCGCACTTTTATTAGTTAAATATCTTGGTAAAACATCACTTGGTTTAGGATATGCAGTAGCATTTGCTGATGGTGTATTATCACCATTTATGCCATCTAATACAGCAAGAAGTGCAGGGACAATTTTCCCAATTGCTATTAATATTCCACAAATGTTTAATTCAACTCCTGAAAATGAACCTAGAAAATTAGGTGGATATATTTCATGGGTAGCAATTGCAGCAACATGTGTTACAAGTTCAATGTTTTTAACAGCACTTGCACCTAACCTTTTAGCTGTATCATTAGTTGAAAAAAGTACAGGAATAGTTATAAACTGGGCACAATGGTTTAGTACATTAGGAATAGTAATGGTTCCATTATTTTTATTAGTTCCATTCTTAGCATATATTATTTACCCACCAGAACAAAAAAAATCTCCTGAAGCACCAGCTTGGGCAGCAAAAGAATTAAAAGAAATGGGACCTGTTTCTAAAAATGAATTGCTTATGTTAGGTCTTGGAATGCTTGCACTTGTAATGTGGATTTTTGGAAAAGAAATTGGTGTAAATGGTACAATAGCTGCAATTTTTGTATTATCATTATTAGTTTTAACAAATGTTATTTCATGGGAAGATGTTATTACAAATAAAGCTGCTATAAATGTATTTATTTGGTTTGCAACTTTAGTAGCAATGGCAAGTGGACTTAAACAAGTTGGATATTTAAAATGGGCAGCAGGATTAATCGCAGGAAGTTTATCAGGATTTGAACCTACTATGATTGTAATAGTTCTAGTTGTTTTATTTTTCTTATTTCACTATTTATTTGCAAGTGTTACAGCACATACAGTTGCACTTTTACCACTATTTTTAGGGGTTGCTGTTAATTTATTACCAGCTGAAATGATTCAACCATTATCTTTATTACTTGTAGGTTCATTAGGACTTATGGGAATAATTACACCATATGCAACAGGACCATCTCCTATTTGGTATGGAGCAGGTTATATCTCTCAAGCTACATGGTGGAAACTTGGAGCAATATTTGGAGCTATTTATTTAGGTGCATTAGTTTTATTAGGATTTATTATCTTATAAGACAATATTTTAAAAGTGCTAGTTTAAATACTAGTGCTTTTTTAATTTTTAAACTTAGTAATAATTGACTATAATTCAATTATGAAAAAACTACTTTTACTTTTAATTCTTTTTAATTCTTATCTTTTTGCAAATAAATCAATTTTAATTATTAATTCATATCATAAAGGTTATGAATGGAGTGATAAAATTATTCAAGGAATTGAAAAAGAATTTTACTCTTATGATGATATAGATACAAGTACTTTATATATGGATTCAAAAAGAGTTACTTCTAATGAATATATTTTAAATCTTGAAAACTTATATAAAATACAATTAAAAAATAGAAAATATGACTTAATAATTGTAATTGATAGATTTGCATATGATTTTGTTTTAAAGTCATATAAAAATCTTTTTACAAATGAACCTATTTTAGCACTTGGTCTGGAGAACTTTTCACGTAAAAATTTACAAAAATATAACTTAGAAGATAAAGTCTCAGTATTATTAGAAAAACGAGACTTAAAAGGAAATACAAAAGTAATACAAACACTTATTCCTTCAATAAAAAAGTTATATATTATAAATGATAAAAGTACAAATGCAGAACATACAGAACCATTAATAAAAGAGTTTCTTGATAATTTTAAAGGTAAATACAAACTTATTTATTTAAAAGAGAATAACTTAGAGGATTTAAGTAAAAAGTTTGAAAAATTTGAAGAAAATACTGCTGCTTTATTTATTCGATTCTATAAAGACTCAAATGGAAAATTATATAAAAATAACACTATTTCAAAATTTATTCAAAACTCAAAAATACCTATTTTTGTTACAGACTCAATGTTTATAAAAAAAGGTGCTATTGGTGGTCGTATTATTGATTTAAGTATATTTGGTAAAACTTCTGGACAAATGGCATTAGATATTTTAGAAAATAATAAAACAAATATAAAAGTATTTGATGAGCTATATTATGTATTTGATGCTTTAAAATTAGATCAATTTACACTTGCTGTTAATCAGCTAAATGATTCTTATAAGATTGTAAATAAAAGAGTTACATTTTATGATAAAAATAGAGGATTTATAAATTTTGTATTTACAATATCTCCTATTTTAATTCTTCTTATAATTGGTTTATTTCATAATATCTATCTTAGAAAAAATACTGAAAAAAAATTAAGACAAAGAATAGAGTTTGATTCTGTTTTATTAAATGCAATTGAAAGTCCAATATTTTGGCAAGATGATAAAGGTAAAATAATTGATTCAAATGTTAAATTCTGTAATTTTTTAGAACTACCTAGTTCTAAAATTTATGGAAAATCCTTAATTCAATTAGAAAATAAAAATGCAGATATAATTTCTGATATTTTAGAGAAATATAAAAAAGACAAAGATAAAAACAATAGGTTTAAATATAAAATATCAAATGATAAAAAAAAGATATATTTTATAAAACAAGCATCATATTGTGATAGTAAAACTAAGATTATGGGTACAGTTACAATTTTTACTGATATTACAAAAGAGATTGAAAATGAAAAAGATAATGAAAAAAATCAACAATTTATAATACAACAATCAAAATTAGCAGAAATAGGAGAAATTTTCTCATCAATTGCTCATCAATGGAAGTCGCCATTAGTTGAAATTACTACAATAGCACAAGAGAGTTTTTATAATTCAAATACAGATGTTTTAGAAAACCAATCTTATGTAAAAGATATAATGACACAAGTGAATTATATGAATGATACTATAAATGATTTTCAAAGTTTTATAGTTCCTTCAAATAAAAAGAGCATTTTTAATGCCTATGATGCAATTAAATCAATGCTTGATATTGTTGAACATAATATTAAATATAACTATATTAGCATAAACATCGATGTAAAAGAAGATACAAATTTAAATATTTGTGGATTTAGAAATGAGTTTATGCAATCAGTTTTAAATATTATTAATAATGCAAAAGATGAATTGTTAAATAATGATTATAAAAATAGAAAAATTGATATGTTTTTTTATAATAAAAATAATAAATTAATAATAAAGATAAATGATAATGCAGGTGGAATAAAACAAAAAAATATTAAAAAAATATTTAAAGTTTATTATTCTACAAAAAAAGATGGTCATGGAATTGGCTTATATATGGTAAAAATGATTATAGAAGATAAAATGAATGGAAAAATAAAAGTGCAAAACATAAAAGATGGCGCTTCTTTTACAATTGAATTAGAGAGTATAAAATGAAAATATTAGTATTAGAAGATAATGAAAGATTACTAAATCTAATGAAAAATTCTTTAGAAAAAGAGAACTATAAAGTTGATACTTTTACTAATGGCGAAGATGCACTAGAATCTTTAGAAAATGGATATTCATGTTTTATTTTAGATATAAATGTACCTAATATCGATGGACTTTCTTTACTAGAACTTTTAAGATTAAATCACAAAGAAACACCTGCAATTATAATCAGCTCAAATCATGATTTAGAGTTTATTCAAAAAGCTTATGAATTATCATGTGATGATTATATAAAAAAACCATTTTTTATTTTAGAGCTTATTGAAAAAGTAAAAAAACTATGTTTGATTCAAAAAAAATATCTAAAATTTGATGAAAACTATAAATATGATTTTAAAAATCATATTTTATATAAAGATCAAAAAGAGATTGAACTTACAAAAAAAGAGATTTTATTTTTAGAACTTTTTTCAAAGAACTTACATCATATCGCAACATACGACAAAATTATGGAATATGTATGGGAAGGCGAAGAATCAAATCTTACAAATATAAGAGCTATGATTAAAAGATTAAGAAAAAAAATACCAAGTGAATCAATTGTGAGTATAAAAGGTTTAGGTTATTCTTTAAATAAAGAGGTTGATTTAGTATAAAAGCTTATGCTTTTATACTATTTTGCTTTAAAATATCTATTTGTTTCTTCTGTAACGATTTTAGATAATAATAATAGTCCAATTAAGTTTGGTATTGCCATTAAACCATTTGCTAAATCTGAAAAATTCCATACAAGTTTTAATTCAAGCATTGCTCCAACTAAAACAAAACTTACAAATATAACTCTATAAATACTAATAGATTTTTCTCCAAAAATATATTCAAAGGCTTTTTCACCATAATATGACCAACCTAAGATTGTAGAGTATCCAAAAAGAATAGTTGCTAAAATTACAACAAATGAACCATAACCGCCTAAGAAATATTCAAAACTTTTTAGTGTTAAATCACCAGCACTTGCGCCTGTTGTCCATATAGGTGCCATCAGTATAATTAATGCTGTCATAGTACAAACAACTAAAGTATCAATAAATGTTTGTGTCATAGAAACAAGTGCTTGTTTTACAGGATCACTTGTCTTTGCAGCTGCTGCTGCAATTGGAGCTGAACCTAGACCTGATTCATTTGAAAATACACCTCTTGCAATTCCATATCTAATAGCAGCAGCAACAGCAGCTCCTGCAAATCCACCACCAGCAGCAATTGGATTAAAAGCATGATAGAAAATTAGGCCAAATGCATCAGAAATTTTATCAGCATTTGTAGCTAAAATTATAATAGCAGTTGTTAAATAAATTGCAATCATAAATGGAATTAAAATTGATGTTGTTTTTCCAATTGATTTAATCCCACCTAAAATTACAAAAGAAGTAATTGTTAAAAGTACAATTCCTGTTATCCATGATGGTGTATCAAATTGAGAAGTCAAAGCAGTTGCAATAGCATTTGATTGTGTCATATTTCCAATTCCAAATGAAGCTAAAACAGTAAAAGCAGCAAAGGCTAAACCAAGTTTAGGCATATTTGCACCTTTTGCAAGGTAGTACATAGGTCCACCTTTGTAACCATTTATCCCTTTTTCTCTGTATTTTACAGCTAAAATAGCTTCTGAATATTTAGTTGCCATTCCAACTAAACCAGTAACCCACATCCAAAATACAGCTCCTGGTCCTCCAAATGTAATCGCAGTTGCAACTCCAACAATATTACCAATACCAACAGTTGCAGCAAGCGCTGTCATTAGTGCTTGAAAGTTTGTAATATCACCTTTTGCATCTTTTTCTTTTGTAAAAATCAATTTAAAAGCATGACCTAATGCCCAAAATTGCATTCCTTTTAATTTAATTGTTAGGTATAAACCAGTTCCTACAAGTAAAATTAACATAGGAACTCCCCATACTAATGATGAGATTTGAGAAATAATTTTTTCTAATTCTTGCATATATGTCCTTTAAGTAGTGAGATAATAGCAAAATAGTCATGAATAAGTTATTAAAATAAATAAGAATAATTTTTATTTTATTGATAAAAATTATCATAAAAATATTAATATTAATTAACCTATAACTTACATATATTTTAGTATTATTATGACTTTAATAAATACTATAAATTATAATTTCACAAATAGAAGGAATCTTATATGTTAGACTTAGCGATTATTGGTGGTGGACCTGCTGGATTAACAGCTGGACTTTATGCTACAAGAGGTGGCTTAAACAATGTAACAATGTTTGAAATGGGAATGCCAGGAGGACAAATTACAGGTTCATCTGAAATAGAAAACTACCCAGGCCAAGCTGAAGTTGTTTCAGGTATGGATTTAATGCAAAACTGGCCTGAGCAATGTCAAAGATTTGGATTAAAACATGAAATGAACCAAGTTTCTAATGTTAAGAAAGTTGGAGATATTTTTGAGTTAACTACTGTTGATGGTAAAACTCAAGAGGCAAAAACAGTTTTAATGGCAACAGGTTCAGTTCCAAGACGTGCTGGATTTAAAGGTGAAGATGAGTTCTTTGGAAGAGGAATTTCTACTTGTGCTACTTGTGATGGTTTTTTCTATAAAGGAAAAGAAGTTGCAGTTGTAGGTGGTGGAGATTCTGCTTTAGAAGAAGCAGTTTACTTATCAAAATTATGTTCTAAAGTATATTTAGTTCATAGAAGAGATACATATAGAGCAGCTCCTTCAACAATTGAACATATGAAAGCAGCTTCAAATATTGAAGAAGTTACAAATGTTGATGTTGAAGAAGTATTTGGTGATATGTCTGGTGTTTTAGGTTTAAAAGTTAAATCTAAACTAACAGGTGAAATTAGAGATTTACCAACTCCAGGTGTATTTGTATTTGTTGGTAGAAATGTATTAAATGAACCAATTAAACAAGAAGATGGATCATTTTTATGTGATGTTAATGATGCTGGTGAAGTTATTGTTAATTTAAAAATGCAAACATCAGTACCAGGATTATATGCAGCAGGTGATATTAGAATTGATGCAGCAAAACAAGTAGTTTGTGCAGCAGCAGATGGTGCGACAGCTGCTGTAAATATAATTGAGTATATAGGATAAAAGGAAGTTATTTAAATGATTAATGTAGGTATTTTAGGAAGTACAGGAAGAGTAGGTTCATTACTAATTGATGATTTACAAGTTGATGAAAATGCAAATTTATCAGCAGTTCATGTTTTTAGTAAATTAACAAGAACTTTACCTGAAGATACAGTTGTTACAAATGATATGGCAGTATTATTTGAATCATCTGATGTAATTATAGATTTTTCTGCACCAGAAGGAACAGAAGCTTTACTTACAGAAGTAGTTGAAAATGGTGCAAGAAAACCACTTGTTATTGCAACAACTGGATTTAATAAGCACCAACAAAACTTATTACTTCAAGCAAGTCAACTAGTACCAGTATTATATGCTACAAATATGAGTTTAGGTGTTGCAGTTTTAAATAAACTTGTAGCACTTGCTTCTAAAACATTAAGAGATTTTGATATTGAAATTGTTGAGCAACATCATAAGCATAAAGTTGATTCTCCTTCTGGTACTGCTTTAACTTTAGCAGAACACGCTGCTAATGCTAGAGATTTAAATCTTGATGAAGTTAGAGTTTCAGGACGTGATGGACAAATTGGTGCTAGAACTAAAGATGAAATCGCAGTTATGGCATTAAGAGGTGGAGATATTGTAGGTCGACATACAGTTGGACTTTATAATGATGGTGAATTTTTAGAGTTAAATCATACTGCAACAGCAAGAAATACTTTTTCAAAAGGTGCTATTAAAGTTGCAAAATGGATTGTTGGTAAAGAAGCAAAATTATATTCAATTAATGATGCTTTAGGTCTTTAAAAATTAAATAATAAACAATAAAACAATAAAAAATAAAATAAACTAGAAGATAAAAAGATATTTACACTTTCACTTTTTCTTCTAACATAAGGTTAAATAAATGTGCGCAATAGTTGGAATTTATGGGAATGATAACGCTGCTAGATTAGCTTCTTTAGCTCTTTTCTCAATGCAACATAGAGGTCAAGAGGCAACTGGTATTTCTTCATCTTGTAATGGTAAGATTCATACAATCAAAAACAGAGGTTTAGTTTCAGAAGTTTTTAATGAAGATGCTTTAAAAATCTTACATGGTAATATGGCAATAGGTCATAATAGATATTCAACTGCGGGTGGGGATTCAATTTTAGATGCTCAACCTGTATTTGCTAAATATAAATTAGGTGAAATTTCTATTGTTCATAATGGAAACTTAATTAACAAAAGTGAAGTAAGAAAAGATTTAATTGACAAAGGTGCTATTTTTCAAACAGGAATGGACACTGAAAACTTAATTCATTTAATTGCAAAAAACACAAAAGATAGATTAAGAGATAGAATCAAAGAAGCCTTAGAAAAAACTATTGGTGCATATTGTTTTATTGTTCAATCAAGATCAAAACAATTTGTTATTAGAGATAGATATGGTATTAGACCACTATCTTTAGGAAAATTAAAATCAGGTGGTTATATTGTTGCATCTGAAACATGTGCATTTGATTTAGTAGATGCTACATTTATTAGAGATGTTAATCCAGGAGAAATGTTAATCTTTAGTGAAGATTATGAAGAACCAGAATCAATTCAATTATTTGAACCACAATTTAGACCTTGTGCTTTTGAATATGTATATTTTGCTAGACCTGATTCAGAAATTGATGGTAAAAATGTATATAGAACAAGAGAAAATATGGGTAGAGCTTTAGCTAAAAATGATGAAGAATCAGTAGTTAAATATGATATGGTTGTACCAGTTCCAGATTCAGGAGTTCCAGCTGCACTTGGTTATGCTGCACAAAGTGGAGTTCCATTTGAGTATGGAATTATTAGAAATCATTATGTTGGAAGAACATTTATTGAACCAACACAAGAGATGAGAAGTATGAAAGTTAAAATGAAACTTTCACCTATGAGATCTCTTATTGCTGGTAAATCATTATTGGTAATTGATGATTCTATTGTAAGAGGTACAACTTCTAAAAGAATCGTAAAAATGCTTAAAGATGCTGGGGCTAAAGAAGTTCACTTTAGAGTTGCTTCTCCTGAAATAAAATTCCCATGTTATTATGGTATTGATACACCAAATAAAGAAGAATTAATCTCAAATAATATGACAAAAGATGAAGTTTGTAAATATATAGAAGCTGATTCTTTAGAGTACTTATCTGTTGATGATTTAGTTAATGCAATTGGAAATGATAGAAATTATGCATTAGAAAGCTTTAATGGGGATTACTTCGTAAAAGAGTAAAATGAATGAATTAAAAAATGTTTTAACTATTGGTAGATATTTTAAAAATAAATTTGGTGAAAAAATTTATAAAGTTCCAATTTCAATATCTGGATTTACATGTCCAAATATTGATGGAACAGTAGCAAAGGGTGGTTGTTCTTTTTGTGAGAACGACTCTTTTTCTCCAAATTTACAAGAAAAGAAACCAAAATTTAAATTAAACCCAAGAGTAAATGAAAATCCATTTTTAGATAATCAATTAAAACAACTTGAACTACAATTTAATGCTACAAAACAAAGATTAGAAAATAAATTTGGAACACAAAAGTTTATAGTTTATTTTCAATCTTTTACTAACACTTATGCACCATTTGCAACACTAAAAGCACTATATGAAAAAGCTTTAAGTTTTGATAATGTTATTGGTTTAAGTATTGGTACAAGAACAGATTGTGTAACAGATGAAATTTTAGATTATTTAAAAGATTTATCAAAAGATAAAGAAATATGGATTGAATATGGTATCCAATCTTTTTATGATGAAACACTAGAAACTATAAATAGAGGTGATAGTGCTGAAAACATGAGATACTGGATAAAAAGAAGTAAGGAAAAAGGATTAAATGTTTGTGGACATTTAATTTATGGTTTACCAAATGAAACTCAAGAAATGATGCTTGAGACATTTAAACAAACTGTTGAATTAGAAGTTGACTCTATTAAATTTCATCCTTTATATGTTGTAAAAAACACACTACTTACAAATGAATTTAGAAAAGGAAGATTTACTCCTATTTCTGAAGAATTATATATTGATACAGTTGTAAAATCTATAAAAGATTTACCCAATAATATATCAATACAAAGAATTACTGCAGGAATCAATGATGATACTTTATTATCACCTGATTGGTGTAGAGATAAACATACTCAAATGAAAAATATAAGATTGGCTTTGGAAAAAGAGGGTCTTAATTATTAGTAAAAATATTAGGATAAATCCTAATATTTTTACTTCTTAAATTCTATTTCGTAAATATCAGTTCTTCTATCTTTTAAGTTTGTAACACTTCCTAAACTATGAAGTTCTTTTAATAATTCTAAATCAACATCAGCGACTAAAATCATTTCAGTATTTGGAGTTGATTCAGCTTTTATTCCATTTGGTGGGAAAGCAAAATCACATGGTGTAAATACAGCAGATTGAGCATATTGAATGTCCATATTTGCAACCTTAGGTAAATTTCCAACACAACCAGCAATTGCAACATAACATTCGTTTTCAACTGCTCTTGCTTGTGCGCAAATTTTTACTCTTGAGTAACCATTTTGTGTATCTGTTAAAAATGGTACAAATAAAATATCCATTCCTTCTTTTGCAAGAAGCCTTCCTAATTCTGGAAATTCACTATCATAACAAATTAAAACACCAATTTTTCCACAATCTGTATCAAATGTTTTTATTTCATTTGAGCCTTTTAAACCCCAAACTTTCTTTTCATCAGGAGTAACATGCATCTTAGAATATTTTTCTATTGAACCATCTCTTTTACAAACAAATCCAACATTATATAAGTCACCATCAACTAATTCAGGCATGCTTCCTGTAATAATATTGATATTATATGCTATTGCTAAACGAGAGAATTCATCTTTGAATTTTGGTGTAAATTTTGCTAACTCTCTTATTGCTTCTGCTTCTCCTAAGTGATTAAATGCAGCCATAAGAGGAGCATTGAAAAATTCAGGGAAAAGTGCAAAATCACTTCTATAATTTGATACAGCATCTACGAAAAATTCTGCTTGTTCTAAAACTTCATCTATATTTTTATATGGTCTAACTTGCCATTGAATTAATCCTAATCTAATAACAGTTTTTTGTGGCATTGGAACTTTTGAAGGTTTTGAATAATAGATATTATCCCATGCTAATAATGAAGCATATTCACAGCTATCAACATCACCTTCTAAATAGTTTTTTAGAATTCTTTTTACATAAAAATCATTTGATAATTGAAAGTTAAGAACAGGGTCATAAATTTCTCTTTCTCTTACTTTTGAAATATACTCTTTAGGAGATAATTTGTCAGAATACTCTTTGTAATTTGGTAATCTTCCACCAAAAAGTATTCCTTTTAGATTTAACTCTTCACAAAGTTCTTGTCTAAACTCATAAAGTCTTCTACCAAGTCTAAGACCTCTAAATTTTTTACTAACAAAAACATCAACACCATAAAGTGTATCACCATTATCATCATGCGTATCAAAACTATAATTGCCTGTGATTTCTTTATAAGTATGAGAATCATCAAATTTATTATAATCAACTACTATACTTAAAGCAAAACCTGCAAGTTCTCCATCTATTTTGATTCCAACTTGACCCTTTGGGAATTTTTTTAATAAAGTTGAAAACTCTTTTAAACTCCAACTTGAATCATCTAAATTCTTATACTCATCATTCATTAATATTTCTATATTTTTATGATCTTCAATTTTCAGATAAATCAGTTCTATTTTGTCTATATTATCCATTTAACACCTTTATATTTGTATGTGTTTGTAAGTTGATTTATAAATGATTATTTAACTTTTAATAGATAGTCAACTACATTATTTATAAAGACATCATTTTTCTTCTCTTTTCTATATGCAATATATAGTTTTCTTATCATTTTTTGATTATTGATTCTTGATTCAAATAATGCACCTGATTTTAATAATGATTCAATTGCATTTTTTGATACAACTGAAACTGTTGGAGTTAATTTTTTATCAGAATGCAATACCGTTTGTACAATTGTAGTAGCACTTGTAACCTCACTTGTAACATCAAAAGTATCACAATCAGGGAAATTAGCTTTTTCAAGATTTTCTTTAAATATTTGTCTAGTATTAGAATCAGGATTTCTACAAACCCACTTATAAGATAATAAATCTTCTGCTGTAGCTTTTTTTGGAAGTCTTTGATTTGAGAATATTACTATTTCATCTTCCATCCATTCTTTATAAATAATATCTTCATTAGCAACATAATTTTCAACTAAAGCAATATCTATTTTTTTATCTAATAAATCTTCAATAGCTTCATGGGAAACCGAAACATTTATTGATACATCATTATGTAAATCATCTTTTAGATTATTTAGAAATCTTGGCAAAATATAATTACCAATAATAAATGATGCTCCAAATATAAAAGATACATCTTTATTCATTATTTTTAGTACTTCTTTTTCTGCATTTGATACACATTTTTCTAACTTTAAAGCAATTGCATAAAGCATTTGCCCCTCTTTAGTTAGTTTAATACCATTCTTTTTTCTATCAACTACTTGTACTTCTAAATAATCTTCAATAAACTTAATTTGTTGAGTAACTGCTGGTTGAGAAATACCCAGTTTTGCTGAAGCTTTGGAAAATGACTTCTCTCTAACAACTGTAAGAAAAGTTGTTATTTTTGCAAAATCTGTTAGCATTTTTACCTCCATAAAATAATTTATAATTATCATAACATTTATTTATATATAGAATAATTAAGAAGAATAATGGATTTATTTTATATATGTTATAATTATATATTAACGGAGAAAAAATGTCTGAAAATCTACTATCATCACTTAATGATTCACAAAAAATCGCAGCCCAACATATTGATGGCTCACTACTTATATTAGCAGGAGCAGGTTCTGGGAAAACGAAAACAATAACAACTAGACTTGCGTATTTAATTTCAATTGGGATTGATCCAGCATCAATTTTAACTTTGACTTTTACAAATAAAGCAGCATCTGAAATGAGAGAACGAGCTTTCTCAATGATTGATCCATCACATATAAATACACCGCCATTATTATGTACTTTTCATAAATTTGGATTATTATTTTTAAAGTTTTATATGACTGAATTAGGAAGAAAAAACAATTTTATTATTATAGATACAGATGATAAAAAAAGAATTTTAAAGTCAATTGATAAAGAGATTACAACATCATTAGTTGCAGCAGAAATTTCTAAATACAAAAATACATTAATAACTCCAAGTGAAGCTAAATCAGCAGCACAATTAAAACTTTACAAAGATATTGCAGATATTTATGAAAAATATGAAGATTATATTGCAAAAAATAATCTAGTAGATTTTGATGACTTATTACTTCTTCCATATAAAATTTTAAAAAACAATGAAGAATTAGCAAAAGAAACAAGTAAAAGATACCAATATATTATGGTAGATGAGTATCAAGATACAAATGAATTACAATATAGACTATTAAGAATGTTATGTACAACTCATGATAATCTTTGTGTGGTTGGGGATGATGACCAATCAATTTATGGTTGGCGTGGTGCAACTATTAAAAATATATTAAATTTTTCTGAGCATTTTGAAGATACAACTGTTGTAAAACTTGAAGAAAACTATAGATCAACTGATACTATCTTAAATCATGCAAATCAATTAATTGAACATAACAGAGATAGATTAGGAAAAAAACTAGTAGGTACAAGATCAAAAGGTGATTCAATAAAAGTCTATGAATCACATGATGAAAATGAAGAAACAAGAAAAATTGTTGATGATATAAAGAACTTATTAGATGCAGGTAAATCAGCAAAAGATATTGCAATTTTATTTAGAGTAAATGCCTTATCAAGATCTTTAGAAGAGGGTTTTAATAAAGCAGGTTTAAACTATAAACTTGTTGGTGGTATGAAGTTCTACGAAAGAGCAGAGATTAAAGATTTAATTGCTTATTTTAGAATTTTAACAAATGCAAGTGATAACTTTTCATTAAAAAGAGTAATCAATAAACCAAAACGTGGAATTGGTAAAACAACAATTGATAAGCTAGAAGCTAAATCACAAGAAACAAAAAAGCCAATTTTTGATTTAATACAAGAATTAACACCAGAAGAATTAACAGCAATTGTAGGTAAAAAGAACTCAAGAACTCTAAAAGTATTTGAAGCCACTATTATTGATTTAAGAGAAATAATTGATGAATCTAAGATGAAGTTTTTAGACTCTTTTGAAGAATCATTTGATTATAGAGCTTCTTATGATAATGTTCCTGATGGTTTTGAAAGACAAGCTAACGTTGATGAATTTTATGGTTATATAAGAGATTACTTTATTCAACATCCTCATTTAGAATTAAAAGATTTTTTAAATGATATTGCACTTGAAAGTGAAAATAGTGAATATAATAATGAAGCTATTTCTATGATGAGTATTCATGCTTCAAAAGGTTTAGAGTTTAAAAATGTATTTATTATTGGTTTAGAAGAAGGCTTTTTCCCAATTACAGGAGATGGAGCTGATACAGAAGAAGAAAGAAGATTAGGTTATGTAGCAATTACAAGAGCTATGGATAATCTTACTTTATCTTTTGTTCATTCAAGATTTTATAAGGGAAAAAGAACACAATTAAAAAGAAGTAGATTTTTAAGTGAATCAGGTCTTATAAAAGGGTGTTTAACAATTGAAAAAACATCATCTTATAAAAAAGGTGACCTAGTTCAACATAAAATTTTTGGAATGGGTAGAGTACAAAAAAGTGCTAAAGCTGGTAAAGATTATAAATTAACTATAAACTTTGGTGGAACAGTTCGAGATATTTTATCTTCATTTGTAGAAAAAATATAATATTAAAAAAAGTGAAATAAAATTGCAAAAAAGATTATACGATAAAGAATCATTAAATAAATTAATAGTAGTAAATAAACCAATATATATGAGTTCAAACTCTTATTTAAATAGAATAAAAAGAAAATATAAAAATAAAAAAGCAGGTTTTTCGGGTACATTAGATCCTTTTGCAAAGGGATGTTTAATTGTTGCCTTTGGACAATATTCTAAACTTTTCAAATATCTTAAAAAAACACCAAAAACATATAAAGCTGTTCTTTGGTTAGGTGCAACTTCTGAATCATTAGATTTAGAAAATATTATAGATGTACAAGAAGCAAAAAGATTAGATATAAATGATATAAAAAAACAAATTGATTCTTTAGTAGGTGATATAACATATACTCCTCCAAAGTTTTCTGCTAAAAAAATTGATGGAAAAAGAGCTTATGATTTAGCAAGAGAAGGTAAAGAAGTAAAAATGAAAGAATCAACTATGAGTATTACTAATACTAAGTTTATTTCATATTCACATCCTTTTATTACTTTTGAATCAACGGTAAGTGAAGGTTCATATATAAGAAGTTTAGGTCAAATTTTGGCAAAAAAACTTGATAGTATTGGAACTTTATCTTATTTAGAAAGAATAAATGAAGGTGAATTTTTTTATGAAAATGAAAAAGATTTAAACCCTTTAGATTATTTAGATTTAGATAAAAATATTTATACAGGTACAAAAGAGTGGCTATTTGATGGTAAAAAGATTTCAATTGATTATTTAGAAAAAAAAGAGAATGGCTCATATATAATTGAGTTTGATGATTTTTTTAGTATCATTGAGATAAATGAAAATGAAGTTTCATATTTGTTAAATAAGGTAAAACTAGGATGATGAAAAAATCTTATGCAAAAGTTAATATTTTTTTAAAAATTGCAAATAAAAGGGATAATTATCATGAACTTGTATCAAGATTTGTAAGAGTTCATTCACTTTATGATTTAGTATCATTTGAAAAATCAAATAATACTAAGTTTAATATAATAGGTGATTTTGCTTGTAAACTAGAATCAAATACTGTATATAAAGCATATAAACTTTTAGAAAAATATGATAGCGTTAAGACTTTTTTTCAAAATCATGATGTTAAAATTGAAAAAAATATACCAGAATTTGCAGGTTTAGGTGGTGGTAGTTCTAATGCTGCTACTTTTTTAATTATGACTAATGAATATTGTAATTTAAATCTATCAAAAGATGAGTTATGTGAAATTGCTGTAAAAATTGGTGCAGATGTTCCATTTTTTGTATATGAATATGATAGTGCAAATGTTAGAGGTATTGGTGAAATTGTAGAGAAATTTGATGAAGAAATTTTAGATATACAAACTATTACTCCAAAAATTAAATGTGATACTGGTGAAATTTTTTCTATTTTTAGAAATAAATTTTATAAACAAATTCAAGATGATGAAGCTTTAAAACTATTAAATACAAAATCAATTGATATTTTAAATCAATTAGATATTTATACTGCAAATGATTTATATGAACCTGCAGTTAATGCATATTCACTATTAAAAGAGTATGAAAAAAAAGATTGGTATTTTAGTGGAAGTGGAAGTTCATTTTTTAAGGTAAACAATAATGGCTAAAAAAGAAGTAAAAAAGAATTTAGTATTTAAAAATAAAAAAGCATTTCATGATTTTACAATTTTAGATACTTATGAAGCAGGAATAGTTTTAGAAGGTAGTGAAGTAAAAGCTCTACGAGATGGTCGCGCAAATTTAAAAGATTCATTTATTAAAATAATAAAAGGTGAAGTTTTTTTATTTAATATGCATATTTCTCACTTAAGTACAGCTCATGCAACTTATAGACCTGATGAAAGACGTGAAAGAAAATTATTATTGCATAATAAAGAGATAGAAAAATTGTACTCAAAAGTAATGAAAGATGGAATAACAATTGTAGCTTTAAAAATGTATTTTAATGCAAAAAATATGGTAAAAGTACAAATTGCATCTGCATTAGGAAAGAAACTTCATGATAAAAGAGAAGATTTAAAAAAGAAAACTCAAGAGCGAGATATGAAAATCGCTCTTAAGAGTTTTTAGAATTTTGCTGATAATCCTAGCATCATTCCTTTATTAGTGATATTACCATTTACATCATCTGATAAATCTTTACTAATATCTAGTTTTTGAATTTTATATCCAACATCTAATCTAAAATCAATTAATGGTAAAGGTATTGGTAAATCAATACTTGCCATAATCATTGAATCACTTAATTCAGAACCATCATATGAAATCATTTTTGTTGAAGCACTAATAGTTGCAGGAATAAATGGTGGTTTTATTTGTGCAGCTAAATAACCCATTGGTACAATAAAATCTAAATCAACTGATTCTACTTTTGTACTATTTACATCTGAAAGTGTTATAGAACCATCATATTGTTTGATATTAATACCAAAATCAACATTTAAAATACCTGCTGATAGTATATTTAATCCAGGAACTCCCCAATATAAAATTAAATCATTTTGTGTTAAATCAATATCAGATTTAGTTGAACCAGAAAAAGTCTCATTACCAAATGTTACATTTGCAGTTTTTGTTGCATTTGTTTTTAACTCTTGTCTTTCAATTCTAATATTTGGAATAATTGGAACAAAATGATTTATGTCTGCATAAAAATATCCATTTGATGAATCATTTAATCCTAAATCATTTTCTAAGTTAATATCTCCTGCATCATAAGCGATTGTTCCAGAAGTTTTAGCCATCCAAGCTCCAGCTCCAACTTGTGCATCTAAAATAACACCAGCACTTGCATTTGTGCATAATAAACATGAAGCTGTTAGTGCAGAATAAAGAAGTTTTTTCATTTGTTTCCTTTTGTTTTTCGCATTATAGTATAAAATTTATTATTTGATGATAATACTGATTATTAAAAGCATAATTTTCTTCTATCTAATTATTATTTTTTAATAAAATTTGGCTTAATTTTTGCTAATATTAAGGCTTAACTTAGTGGGGTTTAGTTAAAATATTCGCCATAAGTGACGTTAGTGACTTGTATATAAAATTAGTAGGAGGAGATTGATGCAAAACGGTGCACAAATTGAGTACGATTACTCAGTTGCAAAAGCCTTTACATTTGCAACAATTTTGTTTGGTATCATTGGTATGACAGTTGGTGTTGTATTAGCGTTTCAATTAGCATTCCCTGAGTTAAATAATTTAGCCGGAGAATATGGTACATTCAGTAGATTAAGACCTTTACACACAAATGGTGTTGCTTTTGGTTTTGCTCTAAGTGGTATTTTTGCGGCATGGTATTATATTTCGCAAAGAGTTTTAAAAGTTTCTTTAAAAGAATCACCATTCTTGATGGGTATTGCAAAATTACATTTTGTACTTTATTTCATAACTATTCTTTTAGCAGTTGTAACTCTATTTATGGGTATTACAACATCTAAAGAGTATGCTGAATTAGAGTGGCCATTAGATATCTTAGTTGTACTTTGGTGGGTATTATGGGGTATTTCAATTTTTGGTTTAATTGGTATTAGAAGAGAAAGAACTTTATATATTTCTTTATGGTATTTCATAGCTACATTTATTTCTGTTGCAATGTTATATTTATTTAACAATATGGAAGTTCCTACATATTTTGCTTCAGGTGGATATGGTTCATGGATTCATTCTGTTTCTATGTATTCAGGTACAAATGACGCACTAGTACAATGGTGGTATGGACACAATGCTGTTGCATTCGTATTCACAACTCCAATTATTGCTATGATTTATTATTTCTTACCAAAAGAATCAGGTCAAAATGTTTATTCATATAAACTTTCTATCCTAGCATTCTGGGGATTATTATTTGTTTATTTATGGGCTGGTGGACACCACCTTATTTATTCAACTGTTCCTGATTGGATGCAAACAATGGGTTCTGTAATGTCAGTTGTATTAATTTTACCATCATGGGGATCAGCTATTAATATGCTTTTAACAATGAAGGGTGAATGGCAACAATTACAAACAAATACACTAATTAAATTTATGGTATTAGCTTCAACTTTCTATATGTTATCAACTATTGAAGGACCAATTCAAGCTATTAAATCTGTAAATGCTATTGCACACTTTACTGACTGGATTCCAGGACACGTACATGATGGTGTATTAGGATGGGTTGTATTTATGATTATGGCAGCATTATTCCATATGGTTCCAAGAATGTATAAAAGAGAAATTTACTCTAAGTCATTAATGGATACACAATTCTGGTTACAAACAACTGGTATTGTATTATACTTTACGTCAATGTGGATTGCAGGTATTACTCAAGGTATGATGTGGAGAGCGTATGATGATTACGGTTCTTTATTATATTCATTCATTGATACAGTAACTGTATTACAACCATATTACACAATTAGAGCAGTTGGTGGGTTAATGTACCTAATTGGATTCTTTATGTTCGCATATAATATTTATAAAACTATTAAATGTGGAAGAATACTTGATAAAGAACCAGCAAACGCTACACCAGTAGCTGCGTAAGAAAAGGAGAAAATATGTTTCATTGGTTTGAACAAAGACCGTTTTTCTTTGCGGTACTAGTATTCGTGTTTGTTGCATTTGCAGGTATTATAGAAGTTATTCCAGATTTTGCAAAACAATCTAGACCAACTGTAGGTACTAAGCCATATTCTGTTTTAGAATTAGCTGGTAGACAAGTTTATATCAAAGATTCGTGTAATGCTTGTCATTCACAATTAGTTAGACCATTTAAATCAGAAACTGATAGATATGGTATGTATTCATTATCTGGTGAGTACGCTTATGATAGACCATTCTTATGGGGATCAAAAAGAACTGGACCAGATTTAATGAGAGTTGGAAATTATAGAACTACAGATTGGCATGAGAATCATATGATGGATCCTGCTTCAGTTGTTCCTGGTACTGTAATGCCAGCATACCCTCATCATTTTACAAATATTGCTGATTTAGATACAGCATATGCAGAAGCTTATACAGTTAAAACTGTTTTTGCAACTCCATATGATCAAGATTTAGATGGTGATGGAAAAATTGATGTAGTTTTAGGTGATTATGAATCAGCTATGGCAAACGTACAAGAAGAAGCAAAAGCTATTGCTGCTGATATGAAAACTCAAGCGGTAAAAGATGCTGTTGCAAATGGTAAAATTCCTGAGATAGTTGCATTAATTGCATATTTAAATTCTTTAAAATAAGAGGTTATTAAATGAGTTACGAAACATTGTTAAACATTCAAGGTTATGCAAAGTTCTTTTTGATACTTGCAGTTTTTACTATATTCTATTCTTACGCTTACTCTATATATAAAAGAGATAAAAAAGGTGAGAGAGATTTTGAAAAGTATTCAAATCTTGTTCATGATGATTCAATTGTTTCAGCTCCCCTTGAAGATATAAGAAAAGATAAAGAAAAAGATAATAAGGAGAAATAGTATGAAATCTATGGTAGTAGGTGGAATTATTCTTATCATCGCTTTATTAGCAGGAACTTACTTAGCAGCAGGTGATGCTTTTATTGGTGATGATTACATTAATAGCCTAACAATGTTAGGTGCAGTAGCAATTATTACGATTAGTGTATTTGTAGTATTAAAATACGTTAATCAAATGAAAAATGATACAGCAAGTGGTGACTTAGCTGAGGAAAAATGGGATGGTATTGGTGAATATAAAAATCCAATCCCAACTGGATGGGCATTAGCATTTATTGGTTCAATTCTTTGGATGTTCTGGTATTTTACTATTGGTTATCCAATTAATGGATTCTCACAAATTGGTCAATGGAATGAAGAGACATTAGAATACAATGCAAAGTTTGAAAAGAAATGGGAAAACCCATCAACTGAAACATTAGAAGCAATGGGTCAATCTACATTCTTAGTTCAATGTTCACCTTGTCATGGTGTAACAGCTGAAGGTATTGAAGGTAAAGCACAAGATTTAACTAAAAGAATCGCTAAAGAACAAGTTGTTCATATTATTAATAATGGTTCAAATAGTTTAAAAACTGCATATCCTGGTGGAATGCCTGCTGGTATGGCATTTGGTGATGATGTAGATGTAGTTGCTGAATATGTTGCTGGTGGATTCCAAGGTGAACAACCTGCTGCGTATGCTGCTTGTGCTGGATGTCATGGTGCAGATGGTAAAGGTATGCCTTACGTTGCTCCAAACATTAGAGAGTATGATGATGCAATCGTATCAGCTGTGTTAAAAGACGGAAAAAAAGGTAATATTGGTATGATGCCAAGCTTTGATGGAAGACTTAATGAAACACAACAAAAAGCACTTGCTGCATACTTAAGAAGTTTAGGAGAGTAAGATGGCTGGAAATACACAAATGAACGAAAACGAAAGAGGTATATTTAAGCTACATGGTATCACAGGGATGTTAATAGCGGTAGTTTTATTACTATCGATTTTAGCATTTCTTGTTACTAATGCTTTAACAGTACAACAAAATGAAGCTAATAATTTTTACCAAATAAATCAAGATTTAAATGGATTAAAAATGAATAGCTCAGATAATCATAAACAGTACCAACTTGTTGGTCCTGGTAAATAAGGAGTAGGATATGGAAAAAATTATTGGTGTTTTACTTTTAGTAAGTGCTGTAATGACTGCTTATTATGGTTACTTTGATGCTGCAAAAGTATATGTTGGTTAAATGAAAACTTTTAACAATTTAAAAATAGGAGTGATTTTTTCACTTCTATTTTTTTTATCACAAAACTTATTTGCAAATGATTATATATTAAATGATGATGGTTTAATTGATCAAAGAGCAAAGGAAAAAATCAATCAAATTGGTGCTGAGACTAAATCTAAATTAGGTGTAAATGTATACCTTTATGTAAAGTCAAGTTTAAAACTAGCAAAAGATATAAAAACAAAAGAAAAGTATGACTATATTAGAAATTATGAAAATCAAATAGTTTCTACATTAGAAAAACCTTATGTTCTTATGACTATGGCTGTTGAAGATATACATGTGAATCTTTTATTTAGTAAAGATTTAGAAAAAGTTATCGATAAAGATGATATTTTAAATGGATATGTTGTTCCTTTATTAGCATCAAAAGATAAAAATACATTATTTGCAAAAGTAAGTGCGGCTACATTAAATGGATATGCAGCTATTGCTGATACTATTGCTCTTACAAAAAATATTAAACTGCAAAGCAGTATTGGAAACCAAGGAAAGATTTCAAGTACAATTTGGCGTGTATTAATGTACACATTAGTTGTAATTGGTTTATTAACTTATATTTATGCTGTAATGAGAAAAAGAAAGTAGAACTATGAAAAGAAATTATTGGCCATTACTATTTATTGGGATTTTTTCATTTACATTTGGAATGATTGTTTGGACTATTATGAGTGCTGTTAAAGTACCTGTTCATGAAGATCAAAGTTTTTTAAAAACATACCAAGATGTTGATATGAATTACAACAATATAATGACTTCAAACATGATATTTAAAAATAAATATCATTTAGAGTTTATTATAAATAATAAAAAATTAAATCTAACAACAAGTGATATAAAACTTTCTCAAAGAGTTTTAGAAAAAAAGACACATCATAAAAACTTATTAAAACTAGGTTCAAATAATTTAGTAGTTAATGTAATTGATAAAAATACACAAGAAAAGAGAAGTGTACAAATTGATTTAAGAGTTACTAAAAGTATTCAAAGTGATAGTGATATAAATCTAAAGCCTAATGATTTTAAAAATGAGTCAAATATGTATTTAACTAATTTTGATATCAAATATGAAAATAACTGGAATATAACAGGTACATTTACAGTAGGAAATGATGTAGGTTATATTTTTATAAAAACAAATGCAATTTAAACAAAAACTACTTATATTTCCAACTTCAAGAGCAATTCGTTCTTATATAACAAAGCAAAAAGAGATAAACACTCTTTTGCCTTTTGTTCTAACTATTGATGATTTTTTTAAAAAATCTATAATTTTAAAAGATAAAAAATATTGTGATGAAGAACAAAGATTTTTATTTTTAAAAGAGGCAATTAAAAATACAAATGTTAAAAAATTAGGTATTTCAGATAATTTTACAAAATTTTTAAAACAAAATGATTATATTTACAGATTCTTTTTAGAACTATCTAGTGAAAAAGTTGATATTGAAAGTATTAAAAGTATTGATACTTATGACTATTATATTGAACACTTAGAAATCTTACAAGAAATTAGAAAAAACTATTTACAAATATTAGATGAAAACTCTTATGTTGATAGAATAAATATATCACAGCATTATAAAATAAATAAAAATTTTTTAAAGAAATTTGAAAATATAGAATTAGTCTTTGAAGGTTACTTTACAAAAGTAGAATTTGATATGATAAATGATATTTCAAAAGAGATAAAACTAATAATAAATTTTTACTCAAATGAATATAATCAAAAATCGCTTGAAGTATTTAAAGATAGTTTAAATGAAGAAATTCAAATTGATTATAAGTATAAAATTGATTTATCTCAAAAAGAAATTATAAAAAAAGATAAAATTGAAAATAAATTAAACTCTTTAGAAATTAAAGGATTTAATTCAAGAATTAATCAAATCTCATATATAAAATCATCAATTGTAAAAAGTGTACAAAATGGCGTTAATCCATCAGATATAGCACTTGTATTACCTGATGAGAGTTTTGCTTCTGTAATACAGTTATTTGATAATGAGAAGTATTTTAACTACGCTATGGGACGAAGTATTAAGAATTATAAACTATACCAAGTTGCATTTGCAATAAACTCTTATTTAAATGAAGATGAAATTAAAAATAGTAAAAATATTGAGTTTTTAAATCTTGATAAAATGTATATTGATAAAAATATAAAAACTATTTGGAAAAAAATATCAACAAAAGAGAATTTTGATTTTATATGTGATTATATTAAATCATTTGAAGAGAATGAAGAAATATTAGAAAAATATGATGAAGTTATTTATAAATTAAAAATCTTACTTTTTTCACATGAAAATCATATTTTATTAAAAGATTTATATAAGATATTTTTACAAAAAATATCAAAAATAACTTTAGATGATGTAAATTCAGGAAAAATTACAGTTTTAGGATTGTTAGAAACTAGGTCAATTAATTTTGATACAGTTATTATTTGTGATTTTAATGAAAGTTTTATTCCAAAAAAATCTGTAAAAGATAAGTTCTTATCATCAAAAATAAAAAAATTATCAAACTTACCAACACAATTTGATAGAGAATCATTACAAAAGTATTATTATAAAAGATTAATAACATCATGTAAAAATGTATTTGTTTCTTATGTAAACTCTGATACAAATCAAATATCAAGATTTGCAAATGAACTTTTTGATAAACAAATAAGTACAGATATAAACGATAATTCATATAAGCATATTTTATATAATAATCATAATATCTCACATTTTGATGAAAAAATAGTAGACAAAATAGATTTAACCAAATTTGAATGGTCAGCAACTTCTTTTAAAATATATTTAGAGTGTAAAAGAAAATTTTATTTACAATATATTCTAAAAATTTATGAACATACAATTTCTTTAAAACCAAAAGGTTTTGAACTTGGAAGTATTATTCATACTATTTTAGAGAAGTTTTATAAAGAAAAACTATATTTAGAAAGTGATTCTACTTTTAAATTAGAAGAGTTATTTAATGAATATAGAAGTGAAAATCCTTTTTTAATTTTAGATTTAGAAATTTGGAAAAAAAAGATAAAAGAGTTTTTTGATTATGATTTAAAACGACTAGAAAATGCAAAAGTAATATCATGTGAACAGGCTTTTAATATTAGTTTTGAAGATATTAAAATAAAGGGAGTTATTGATAGAATTGATTTAGTTGGGGATTATTATGAAGTTATTGATTATAAGACTTCAAGTGCTTTAAAAGTTGATACATTAAAGAATTTTGATAAGTCAAAAGATTTTCAATTGGAATTTTATTATCTTGCTATGAGTGCTCTTTATAATACAGATAAAATCAATACTTATTATTATGATTTAAGTAATACATTATTAGTAGAAGAAATAGCTTTAGATAAAAAACTTGAGTTATTAGTAGAAAAGTTTAATGAATTAAAAGAAATATCAAAAAATGAAATATCTTTTGATAAGTGTGAAGAAAAATCTACTTGTATGTATTGTGCATATACAACTATTTGTAATAGATAAATTTAAAAAATATATAGAACCAAAGGCTCTATATATTTACTTATATTCTAATTTGAATTAGAAAGAGTATTGTACGTGTAATCTACCACTAGTAGATGCTTTAGTATTTTCTTCTTTATATTCACCAAATCTTACATAAGTCATGAAGTTTGAAGAGATTTTATAAGCAACTTGTGCATAAGTTTCTTTTCTATCATCTCCAGATGCAACTGCATCTAGGTTAGAATGTTTTAATGATACATGAACATTATTTGCAATTTGAGCACCAATATTAGCAAATAAAATTTCTGAATCAGCTTGGTCAATTAAACCAACTCTCCAGTGTTGATCAAAAGTAGTATCTGATGAGTTACCATCTAATGCAACAGCACCATTTTTTCCAGATTTACCATATCCAAGATATGCATCAATAATACCAACAGCTAGACCCATATCAACTTTAAAAGTAGATATTTCGTCATTATTCGCATCATAATCTTGTTCTGAATATCTAATAGATGGATTTAATTTTAAACCTGAAACTTCATAAGAAGCGTTTAATCCTGCAGTATATGCTTTTGCAACATCATTAACATCAATAAACCATGCATCTGCATTAATACCAGCAAATGAACCTAATATTCCAACAGTAGCAATATCTTTACCTGCAACATTATTAATATTTGATTGATTAAAGTAAGCACCTGCAATTGTTAATGGCTTAAGATTATATGTAGCTAATACACCAGTTCCTGTAGATTCTGCACCGATTGAATCTCTTGCAACTGTAAATGGTGTAGCAATTCCTTGTTTACCAAATGTAACTGTAGCATTATTTAAACCTGAATATGAAAAGTTAGCTTCTGATAATCCAAATTTTGCTTCAGTATCAGCATCATTAGTATTAATTGATTTAGGACTTGTAGTTCCATCTCCAATAATTATTCTTGAGTTAAAAGTAATATCATCATTAACTTTAGATTTTAAAGTTGCAGCTATTTTATAGTTATTAGATGCATCACTTGCACCTTCATAATCATTATATCTATATGCAGCAGTTCCTGAAACATCAACATTTTTAATAGCTTCTGCTAAATCTTTTGCAGAAGCAGTTGATAGACATGATACTGCAAGAGCAGCTACCATACTTAATTTTGTTATTTTCATTTATTCTCCTTAAAATTAAAAGAAGAGTATATATAAAAATGACATAAAAGTAATTAAAAAATGGCTAAAAAATCAATAAAAAGTTATATTGAAGTTGCTATTAACACATCTTCTATAACTTTTGTGATATCTCCATCTAAAATTGCATCTACATTTGAGTAGCCAATATTTGATCTTGTATCTTTTACTTGTTGATATGGTTGCATTACATAAGATCTAATTTGATGACCCCAACCAATATCACTTTTTTCAATACCATTTTTTTCTGCTGCTTGCTTTTCAAGTTCAAATTCATAAAGTCTTGATTTTAGCATTTTTAAAGCACTTGCTTTATTTTTATGTTGAGATCTATCATTTTGACATTGAACTACAATATTTGTCTCAATATGTGTGATTCTAATAGCACTTTCAGTTTTATTAACATGCTGACCACCAGCACCACTTGCTCTATATGTATCAATTCTAATATCTTTATCTTCTATTTCAATAGCGATATTATCATCAACTTCAGGACTTACCATAACAGAAGCAAATGATGTATGTCTTTTTGCATTTGAATCAAATGGAGAAATTCTTACTAATCTATGAATACCATTTTCTGTTTTTAAGTATCCATAAGCATTTTCACCTTTAATCATAAAAGATACATCTTTTATTCCAGCTTCATCACCTGGCTGATAATCTAGTAGTTCTATCTTAAAGTTTTGTCTTTCAGCCCATCTTAGATACATTCTATATAACATAGAAGCCCAATCTTGTGATTCTGTTCCACCTGCACCTGGATGAATAGTAACAATAGCATTTGAAATATCATCAGGGTTTGATAACATTACTGATATTTCAGTTGATTTGATTAATTCATCTAAATCTTTCGCTTCTTCATATAAAAGCTCAAATGTATCATCATCTCTTTCTTCATTTGCTAATTCGTATAATTCATTAGTTCCGCTAAGTGCTTCATTTGCTTTATTGTATTTATTTAGTTTTGATAAAATTCTATTTTTTTCAATACCAATTTTTGTAGCATTATCTACATCATTCCAAAAGTCTTGTTCTGATTCTAATTCTTCGATTTGTTTTAATCTAATATTTAAATCATCAGGTTTTAAAATACCTTTGATATTTTTCAATTTAGTATTAAGTAGTTTTAATAATTCTGAGTATTCGTATGCATCCATTTAGTATATCCTCTTAAAAGGGGATTATACTAAAATGTTGTATAAATTATAGTTAGTCTAATATTTATTTATTTACTTTTTTAAGATATTCATAAATATTTTCAATATCTTCACTTGTTACAGTACTTGTATATGGGAACATTACAGAAGCTTGACCTCTATCATAAGACATATTTGCATAATCTCTCATAATAGTTTTAAAATCTTCTAAATTAATATTGTTTATAGCTCTTGAAGTACCATACTCTTCTTCACCATTTACACCATGACAAGATTGACATGATTTTGTATATTTTATTTTTCCTGATTCATAACTTGCTTGTGCTTTTTTCTTTTGAACAATCTCTTTTTTTATTTTTTCTTCTTTTTTGATTCTAGCCATGATTTTATCTTCTAAATCTTGCTCATTTGCTACAAAAGTAGAGTTTGTATTTATTGATTGTTTTTTGAAAATATAGATATAGTTAAAACCATTATCTGATTTATTGATTTTAATATCATCAACACTCCAACCATTTTTTACCATATCTTTAACACTTGTATTACTAGCACATAATCCACCATCTAATTTTGTAGATTCAATAGTAGTCATTGATTTATGATTTTCTTTAAAACACATTGTTGTTTGTGCATTTAAAATAGTAAGCGAAAGTGAACTAATAAGTAAACTTGTAAGAAATTTCATATATATCCTTTAATATTGTGAAAATATTTTATCATAGTATTTCTTTTTATAGTATTTAAATTTAGCAGTATTTAAAAAAAAAGGTTAGAGAAAAATCTCTAACCTTTTTGAAGTTTAGTAGTATATATCTTTGTTATTAGAAAGAGTATTGTACGTGAAGTCTACCTCTAGTACCTTTATCATCAGTATTATTATCAACATCTACTTGACCAATTCTTACATAATACATAAAGTTTTTACCCATTTTATGTGTTAATTGACCATAATATTCAGTTGCATCTTCATCTGTTGCACTATCAACTTTTAATGTATTATAGTTTGCTGATAAATTAATCCCAGACATTACATCAGCATTAACATTTAATTTTAATAAAGATGCATCATCTTTTTTCTCAAGATTTAATCCCCAACCTTGCATAGATGTAGCTGCATCTGCATCTCCAGTTAATGAAGCCCCAGTTAATACACTATCAACATCATTTGTTTGACCGTAATCAACACCAAAACCAACCATACCTAGTTTAGCTTTAGCTCCAACTTTCCATAAAGACTCAGTATCTTGATTAGCAAAATCATGAGAAATTGCTGAATATCTAGCGTATAATGAAACTACATCAATTTTAGCTTTAGCTCCAATTGTGTATGCTGCATGTTCAGAATTTGCTGCACCAGTTGCTGCACCTTCTTTAACATTTAAGTACCATGCATCTAAAGCAACTGGACCAGCATTTGCCATTAAACCTAAACCAGCAACATCTTGACCTTCAATCGCTTCAAGGTTAGTTTGGTTTAAATAAGTACCTGCAACTGTAACAATTCCTGCATTATAAACTGCAGTAATACCCGTACCTGTATCTTCATTACCAGCTGCATCAGCTTGAACAGCAAATGGAGATGGAACTGCTTGTTTACCAGCAATAATTGTAGTATTTGCTAAACCTGTATATGCAAAATTTGCTTGAGTTAATGCAAATGCAGCTTCACCATCAGATGCTTTTGTTGATCCACCAACTGCAGCCATATCTGTAGTTCCAGCACCTATAACAGTTCTAGTATTAGCAGTTAAATCATCATTAATTTTAGATTTTAAATTAACAGCAATCTTATAACTATTATTAGATTCATTATTTGAACCTAAAACTGTATCATTTTCTTGTGTTCTATCATCATATCTATATACAACTGTACCAGATACATCTACATTTTTGATTGCTTCTTCTAAAGCCTTAGCTGATAAAGATGTTGATAAACCTGCTACTGCTACTGCTGCTACTAAACTTAATTTTGCGATTTTTTTCATTTGTTCTCCTAAAATTTCGAAATCATTTTTCAGTCTGTCGGAGCGCGCGAACTCATCCAAAATTTATTTTTGAAACTTTATCCGACATACCGTTGTGACCATTCTACACCACTAATTTTTAAACTATTCTTAAAAATTATTCTTTTTTTGTTAATTATTAGTTAATTTAGGGGGATTTTTGTTTACAAAGCATTAATGCTTTGTTCATGCTATGTTAGCAACTCAATGATACAATGCAGTCTTTTAAGATATCAGGTTTTGATATCTTAATTTTTAACTTAGTTATTTTATAAGTTTTATTTAGTTTTTTTTGAATAATTAATAATGCATCTTCTAAAAGTAAAAACTTTTTTTTCTTCATAATAGTTTTTACTAAATTAGAAACTTCACTATAATCTATAAAGTAGTCTTTTTGGTATTCATATTCAAAAGAGATATTTATTACAACTTTTTGTTTTTTAACTCTTTCAAAATCAAGAATACCAATAATACATTTAAATGTTAGGTCTGTTATTTCAATTTTCACTATATTACTTTTTTCTCTTCACCTTTTATCATTCTAATGATATTAGGTATATGTTTATAGTAGATAATAAAAGCAATAATATACATAGGTACGTTAGAACCAACATCTAATCCATCTTTCATAAATACAGCTGATATTACAACTGCACTTAAACCAATTAGCGATGAAAGAGATGAAATTTTTAATACTTTTGCACCTATTATCCAAACAGCTGCACCTATTAGTGTTGGTATTGGAATTAAAACTATAAATACACCAAGTCCTGTTGCAACACCTTTCCCACCTTCAAGTCCTAAATATATAGAATAACAATGACCTAAAACTGATAAAACAGCAATTGTCCAAAGTGTAGATTCACTCATGCCCATATTCATAGCTACTAATAATACAAGTGTACCTTTTAGTGCATCTAATATAACAGTAGCAGCTCCAAGTTTTTTTGCTAAACTTGGATTTGTTTCTTTTACAACTCTTAATACATTTGTAGCACCTATTGAGCCACTTCCTGCACTTTTAACATCAACTCCTGCAAAAAACTTTGCTAATAATAATCCAAAAGGGATAGATCCAATTAGATAGGCTGCAAGATAAAATAATATATTTGCATTCGTAAAAAAGTCCATTTATTACCTTTGTATATAATGTTAATTATATGATTGTTTAATTTAATTAAATGGATTATAACAAACATTTAGTTATATTATCATTTAAAAACATTTGTTAAGGTTTATTTTGAATTTAAAAGAAGAGATAATAAAACTAAAAGAAGAGCTAGATGTAACGCTTGTAGCTCACTTTTACCAAAGAGATGAAGTATTTGATTTAGCAGATATTACAGGAGATTCTTTAGAATTAGCTAAAAAAGTAATGCTAACAGACTCTAAATATGTAGTATTTTGTGGTGTTGGTTTTATGGGTGAAAGCGTAAAAGTTATGAGTCCAGAAAAAACAGTATTAATGCCAAAAATTGCATGTTGTGCAATGGCAAGAATGATTGATGAAGGTTATTTTGAAGAAAATCTAAAAATTATGAATAAAGCCGGAATTAAAAATGAAGATATTCTTCCTATTACTTATATAAATTCAAGTGCAGCTGTAAAAGCTAAAGTTGGAGCTATGGGTGGAATGGTTTGTACTTCATCAAATGCTTATAAAATTATTCAAAAAGGTTTAGAATCAGGTAAAAAAATATTTTTTGTTCCTGATAGATGTTTGGGACAAAACTTTGCCAAATCATTAAATTTAAAGTCATCTGTAATTGGTGATGGAAGTGATTTAAATGAAGCAGATATTATTTGTTATAATGGTTTTTGTTCTGTTCATCAACAGTTTTCAGTAGAAGATATTGAATTTTATAGAGAAAAATATCCTGATATTTTAATTGCAGTTCATCCAGAATGTGACCCAAGTGTTTGTGATGCATCTGATTTTGTTGGTTCTACTTCTCAGTTAATTGAGTTTATAAAAGAATTACCAGCTGAACAAAAAATTGCTGTTGGAACTGAGTTTAATATGGTTAATAGATTAAGAGATAAAAATACTTATATCTTAAGTTCAACAAAACCTGAATGTCCAACAATGAATGAAACTACTCTTGAAGATGTTTATAAAACATTAAAATCAATCAAAGATGGAAATTTATCAAAAGAGAATGAAATTGTAGTGTCAGAAGATACAGCAAAATGGGCTAAAGTAGCATTAGAAAGGATGTTTGAAGTATGATTAATATTAAGAAGTTTGTAAAAAATGCCATTATTGAAGATAATGGAAGAGGGGATTTATTCTTCGATGTTGCTCCAAAAGGTAGATTTACAGCACGTGCAATTGCTAAATCTGATGGTATTATTGCAGGAATTCAATATGCAAAAGTATTAGCAAGAACTGAAAAATTTGATTGTAAGTTTTTAAAACATGATGGTGATGTGATTAAAGCTGGTGATGTTATTGCTGAACTTGAAGGAAAAGCTTCAATTTTACTTTCTAGTGAAAGAACTTTTTTAAATATACTTCAACATGCATCTGGAATTGCAACTATGGCAAATAAATATGCAAAATTAATGGAAGGAACGGATGTTGTTTTATTAGATACTAGAAAAACAAGACCACAACTTCGAGATTTTGAAAAATATGCTTCAAGAGTTGGTGGTGCAATTAACCATAGACTAGGTCTTGATGATTGTTTAATGTTAAAAGATACTCACTTACGAACAATTAAAAACTTAAAAGAGTTTATAAAAAAAGCAAGAAAAAGAATTTCTTGGGTTACAAAAATTGAAATTGAGTGTGAAACATTTGAGCAAGTAAAAGAAGCAATGGATGCTGGTGCTGATATTATTATGTGTGATAATATGACACCTGAACAAATTAAAAATGTTGTAAAATATAGAAATGAAAACTATCCTCATATTTTATTAGAAGCTAGTGGAAATATTGATTTAAATACAATAAGAGGTTATGCAAAAACTGGAGTTGATGCAATTAGTAGTGGAAGTATTATACATCAAGCTACTTGGTTAGATTTCTCAATGAAGTTTGACTAAAAATAAAAAATATTGTTAACTATTCATTATTAATAGTTACGTAGAATTTATATTTAAAAAAAAGGGAAAGTATTGAAAAAGGATTTTATAGTTAGTAATAAAATAGATATGTCATGTTATACACAAGCTTTAGAACTTATTGAAAAAAGTAGATATATTTTAATTATTACGCATGTAAACCCTGATGCTGATACTATATCATCAGCATTAGCCTTATCGATATTTTTTCATGAAAATAAGATAAAACACAAAGTTTTTAACGTAAGTTCTGATTTACCTGAAAACTTAAATTTTATTGATAGATTTGATAAAATCACTGACCAACTTCCTAAATTCTTTGATTTAGCAATAAGTGTTGATTGTGGAACATACCCAAGATTAGGTTTAAAGCTTGATCCAAGTATTCCACTAATCAATTTTGACCATCATAAATCAAATAATAATTTTGGGATGATTAATATCGTAGATCCACAAAAAAGCTCAACAGCTGAAATTGTATATGATTTTTTTAAGCATAATGGTTTATATATCACTAAAAGTTCAGCAACAGCTTTATATGTTGGTATTTATGATGATTCATTAGCATTTTCACTTGGAAGATGTGATGAATTAACATTTGATAAAGTTAACTTCTTAGTTCAATGTGGTGCAAGTCCATCAGGAATTGCAAATAAGTTATTAAGAAGAGACTCTTTAGCAAAATATAGAATCATCCCTAAAGTATTAGATAGTCTTGAATTATATAAAGAAGGTGAAGTTGCAAGTATTATAGCAACGCAAGAATGGTTTAAACAAACAGGTGCTCATAATCGTGATTGTGAAGATGCACTTGATATGATTATGAGTATGGCAATTGTGAAAATAGCTTTTTTTGCAAGAATCGTAGAAGGTAAAACAAGAATTTCAATCAGATCTAAAGATAAAACAGATGTATCTAAAATAGCCGGTTACTTCGACGGTGGTGGACATTATAATGCAGCTGGATGCAGTATAAATACAACAAATATCGAAGAAGCAAAACAATTAGTATTAAAGGAAATTTTTGAGTTATATGAATAGAAAAAAAAATGATAAAGCAATCAAGTTATTAGTATATATATTTATTATTACAATTATATCAACTTTGGCATTCGTATTTTTATCGCCTATTTTTGAGAAAAACAAACCTAAAACATCATTAGGAAGTGAGTTATTTTGGAATTTAAAATCTCCATTGCCAATAAATCTATCTGATGATAATGAAATAAAATCTTACAAAATTACATATAACGATGGTAAAAGAACAATTATTCTTGATACAAAAGTAATTTCAAAACAAAAAGGTTCTTTAGATTTAAATATTATTGCACCAAAGCAAGATATTATGTATCATCCAAAAGAAGTAACACTAAAATTAGAAGTATTTGATACGAGTAAATGGAATTTCTTTAAGGGAAATAGTTTAGTAAAAGAAGTAAAAGTAAAAGTTGATAATATCAGACCAATTGCAAATGTAATTACTAACTCTTATTTAATAAGACAAGGTGGAAGTGCTGTTGTTATTGCTCAAATTGAAGATGAAAATTTAAAAGATTTTTATGTATCTTTTAATAATCAAGATAGATTTGAATTAATTCCATTTTATAAAGATAACTACTACTTTGCTATTATTGCATGGCCAATATTTAGAGAAAATTTTGAAGGTGTGAATTTAGTTGCAATTGATGAAGCTAAAAACCAAACTATTACAAAAGTACCTTTATACATTAAAAGTTTAAAGCAAAAAATTGATGATATAAAAATTTCTGATAAATTTATTGAAAAAGTAAGTAAAAATGTTTTAAGTAAAAGTGGTTATGAAATACCATCAGATGGCACTGAGATTTTTATAAAAGAAAATAGAGATTTAAGAGAACAAAATGTTAAAACTATAAAAGAAGTTAGTTTAAATTATATGAATAAAGAAAAAATTTCTAACTTTAATTTAAAAGCATTTAGAAGATTACCATCAGGTATGAAATTTGCAGGATTTGGTGAGAGAAGACATTATTTTTATAATAATGAAAAAATTGATGAAGCATGGCACCTTGGAATGGATTGGGGAAGTATAAAAAGAGCAAAAATTTTTACTACAAATGCTGGAAAAGTAATTTATAATGATTACTTAGGAATATATGGAAATACTGTAATTATTGACCATAAGTATGGATTATCGTCTCTATATGCACATACAAGTAGATCAAATGTTAATTTAAATGATAATGTAAAAGCAGGTCAACAAATTGCTAATACTGGTTCAACAGGAGCTGTATTTGGAGATCATTTACATTTTGGTGTCTTAGTTCAAGGAATAGAAGTTGATCCAAAAGAGTGGATGGATAGAAATTGGATAAAGCTAAATGTGACTAATACTATAAGTCAAGCTAAGAAAGTGATAGATAGCAAATGAAACAAAGAACAATAAAAAAATCTGTAGAAATTGTAGGTATAGGATTACACAAAGGTGTACCTGTTAAAATGAGACTTGAACCATTAGATTCAGATATGGGAATAATTTTTTACAGAGTTGATGCAGGTGTAACAATTCCATTAAAAATAGAAAACGTTGTTGATACAAAAATGGCAACTGTTATTGGAAAAGATAATGTTGTAATTTCTACAATTGAACATTTATTATCAGCTGTATATGCTTATGGTATTGATAATTTAAGAGTTGTAATTGATAATGATGAAGTACCTGTATTAGATGGAAGTTCTTCAGGTTATTGTATGCTTATTGAAGAAGCTGGAATTAAAGAGTTAGAGAAATCAAAAAAAGCAATTAAAATTAAAAAAGAAGTAACTGTTACTACACCTGAGGGTAAAAAAGTATGCTTAAAACCATCTAATAGAATTGTTTATGATTTTAAAATTGATTTTGATCATCCATCAATTGGTGAACAAAATTTTCATTTTGATTATTCAATTGCTGAATATAAAGAGAATATTTCAAGAGCTAGAACTTTTGGGTTTTTACATGAAGTTCAATATCTAAGAAGTATTGGTTTAGCTCAAGGTGGTTCAATGGAAAATGCTATTGTTCTTGACCAAAGTAAGATATTAAATCCTGAGGGTTTAAGATATGACAATGAATTTGTAAGACATAAAATACTAGATGCAATTGGTGATATGGCACTTTTAGGTTATACACTTGTTGGAGAATATGATGCAATTGCAGGTTCTCATCATTTAAATCATTTATTAACAAAAGAGCTTTATTCAGATGAATCAAATTATGAGATTATTGATTTAGAAGAAGCAAGTAGTGAAGCAGAAGTATTTGAATTAGCTTATTCAAAAGTAGAAATATAAGGTTAAATAATTGATTGAAGTTTTAGTTATAAGTATTTCAAACCCTTTATTAATTGGGGTTTATGAAAATAAAGAATTAATAAAAGAGTATAAACTTGAGGGTAAAACTTCAGATTTATTACCTACTTTATTTAAAGAGTTATTAAAAAGTTACAATATTGGAAAAATTAATTATGTAAATTCTCCAGGTTCTTATATGGCAATAAAAGTTGCTTATGTTTTTTTAAAAACTATATGTATCAGCAAAGATATAGAGCTTAATGCTTGTAATGGTTTTGAATTTAATGAAAATTCTCCTATTAAAGCTTTAGGTAAAAAATATTTTATAAATGAGAATAATAAAATTAAAGTAGATTTTTTAGAAAAAGATAGTATAATACGCGACTTTAAATTACCTACGTGTATAAAAAAAATAAATTTTAGTAAAGAAACACTGCCAATATATAATTTACCAGCTGTTTAAGAAGGAAATAGATGAAAGTAAGCGTTCCAGCAACTAGTGCTAATTTGGGACCAGGTTTTGATTCTCTTGGTTTAGCTATTGCTATGAAAAACCAAGTAATTATCAGACCAGCAAAATTTCATAGTGTGTCATTAAAAGGTGAGGGTGCAAATAACCCAGTACTTAAAGACAACAATATGTTTATCTCAATTTTTAATGATTTTTATCATAACTTATCTCATAAAAAAAGACATTTTAGATTTGAATTTTTTAATGAAATTCCATTATCAAGAGGATTAGGTAGTTCTTCAGCTGTAATTGTTTCAGCTATTGCTTCTGCATATGCAATTGAGGGGATTAAATTAGAAAAAGATAAACTTTTAAATCTTGCACTTGCTTATGAAAATCATCCTGATAATATTACACCTGCTGTAATGGGTGGATTTAATGTTGCAACTGTTCAAGATGATGAAGTGAAATTTATTAATAAAGCAATACCTAATATTTTAAAAGCTGTTGTTGTTATTCCAAATAGACCAATTTCAACTCAACTTTCAAGAAAAGCATTGCCTTTTAAATATTCAAAAGAAGATGTAATCTTTAATATTGCACATTCATCTTTATTAACTGCTGCATTTATGAGTGAAGATTGGAAAATGCTAAGAACTGCATCTATGGATAAAATTCATCAAAAATATAGAATGAAACAAATGGCTGAATTATTTGATGTTCAAAAAACATCTTTAAAAGCTGGTTCATTAATGAGTACATTATCAGGTTCAGGTTCAACATTCTTTTCAATTTGTTATGCAGAAGATGCAAGAAAAATTGAAAAAGCATTAAAAACTAGATTCCCACATTTTAAAGTTTTCTCTACAGATTTTGATAATGTTGGTGTTAAAATTGAAATCTAATTTTTCGAAATTAAGATTATTTTAGGTATAATGATTGACAAATCCAAAAAAGAGCTTAAGAACTTGTATTGTTTGTAGAGAAAAATACGAGCAAAAAGAACTATTTCGACTAAAATGCGAAGATAAAAAACTTGTACCATACAACAACAATGGCAGAAGTTTTTATATCTGTAAAGATTGTATAAAAATAGTACAATCAGATATTAAGCAAAAAGAATATAAAAAACTAGAAAAATCACTTTTTAGAGAGTGTAAAAATAAAGATAACTATGTTGTACAACTTAAGGAGATGCTAACAGATGTCAGATAAAGTAAGAGTTTATGAAATTGCAGAAGAGGCAGGGGCTAGTAGTGTAGATGTAATCGCTAAAGCCAAAGATTTAAATATTGAGCTTAAATCACCTCAAAGCGCGGTATCATTTGAAGATGCTGAAGAAATCACAAAATATATAATGACTGGTAAAAGTTCAAAAATTGAAGTAAAACCAGTAGAAAAGAAAAAAACAGTATCTAAACCTAAAGAAGTTCTTGAAACAAAGAAAGAAGAAAAAATAGAAGAAAATGTAACACAAACAGCTGATGCTAAAACTACATCAACTACAGAAGAGTCAAAACCAAACGATAATAAGTCTGCTGAAAAAATAGAATCTAAAGATGTACAAAAATCTGAAGCTAATAATGATGCTGAAGATAAACCTAAAAAGATCGTTCCAAAAAGAAGAGGTCTTAAAATTGTTAAGAAGAAAAAACCAAAGGTTGTTGAACCTGAAGTAACATTTAATGAAGAAGCTTCTCAACCAAAAAAGAAAATGAAATCTCTTAGTGAAATTCTTGGTAATAATAATGATGATAATACATCAAAAGATCTTGCAGAACATAAAAAATCTAAAAAAGATAAAAAAAGAACTAACGTAAAAGCTCAAGATCATGGTAGAAGACTTGACGTAGATAGAAGAGGTTCTGATGATTTCTCTAATATGACTAATGATTCATTATTAGGTGAAGAAGTTGTTTTATTAGATATGGGATTATCTGATAAATCAAAATTATTAGATGAACCAAAACCTCAAAATAATAATAAACAATCAAGAAGTTCAAGACCAGCTGCATTTGGTAATAGACCTCAAGGTTTAAAAAGAGGAAAAAGAAAGAAAAGAATTGCTAGAACTCAAGAAGATGTTGTAATTACAGAAGTTACAATTCCTGAAGATATTAGAGTTTATGAATTTGCTGAAGCTTGTGGTAAATCTGCATCTGAAGTTATTTCTGTTTTATTTGGTTTAGGAATGCTTGTTACTAAAAATGACTTCTTAAAACAAGATGAATTAGAAATTCTTGGTGAAGAGTTTGGAATTGAAGTAACAGTTAGAGATGCTCTAGAAGATGTTAATTATATTGAAGATTACCATGAAGAAGAGATTGATGAAACTAACTTTACAACAAGACCTCCTGTAGTTACAATTATGGGACATGTTGATCATGGTAAAACTTCATTATTAGACAAAATTAGATCTTCAAAAGTTGCACATGGTGAAGCTGGTGGAATTACACAACATATTTCATCTTATACAGTTACAAAAGATGATCAAAAAATTACATTTGTAGATACTCCTGGGCATGCTGCTTTCTCTGCTATGAGATCAAGAGGTGCTGCAATTACTGATATCGTAATTATTGTTGTTGCTGCTGATGATGGTGTTAAACCTCAAACAGAAGAAGTAATTGCACATGCAAAAGCTTCTGGTTGTCCAATTATTGTTGCAGTTAATAAAATTGATAAAGAAACAGCAAATATGGATATGGTTAAAGCACAAATGGCTGAAAGAGAAATGACTCCTGTTGATTGGGGTGGAGATATCGAATTTATTGGTGTTTCTGCTAAAACAGGTGAAGGTATTGATGATTTATTAGAAAATATTCTTATTCAATCAGAAATATTAGAACTTAAAGCTGACCCAACTGCAAAAGTTAAAGCTGCTGTTGTTGAATCTTTACTTGAAAAAGGAAGAGGACCAGTTGCAACTATTATTGTTCAAAATGGTACATTAAAAGTTGGTGATAATATTGTTTGTGATACTACATACGGTAGAGTAAAAGCAATTACTGATGATAATGGTAAACCAGTTAAAGAACTTGGATTATCAGAAACTGGTAATGTTCTTGGATTAAATGAAGTACCAGCTGCAGGTGCAGTTGTTGTAGGTCAAGATTCTGAAAAAGAAGCAAGAGAAATTGCTAATACTAGAGCTGAACATGCACGTGCTAAAGAATTATCTAAATCAACAAAAGTTTCTTTAGAAGAGATGAGTGGATTAATTGCAGAAGGTAAAATTAAAGCTCTTCCTGTAATTATTAAAACTGATGTTGGTGGTTCATTAGAAGCTATTAAAGGTTCATTAGAAAAAATTGCAAATGAAGAAGTTAAAGTTAAAGTTATTCATGCAGCAGTTGGTGGTATTACTGAATCTGATTTAGTTCTTGCAAATGCTTCTGAGGGATGTATTATCTTAGGATTTAATGTAAGACCTACTGGTTCTATTAAAAGTAAAGCAAAAGCAGATGGTGTTACTATTAATACTTACTCTATTATTTACGATTTAATTGATGATATTAAAGATACTTTATCTGGTATGATGTCTGCTGTTATTAGAGAAGAAAATACTGGTCAAGCTGAAGTTAGAGATACATTCGTTGTTCCAAAAATTGGTACAGTTGCTGGATGTTTAGTAACAGATGGTAAAGTAATCAGAGGTGGTCATGCAAGAATTATTAGAGATGGTGTTGTAACATACACTGGTAAAATTTCATCATTAAAAAGATTTAAAGATGATGCTAAAGAAGTTGCTAATGGTTATGAGTGTGGTATTATGTTTGATAAATTTAATGATATCAAAAAAGGTGACTTTATTGAAACATTCATTCAAATTGAAGAAAAAGTATCGATTGATAACTAATTATGAAAAGCATTAACTTACAAAGAACAGAGTCTCTACTTATGGAATTAATTCCTGAGGCTCTTTCTGCTTTAGCAGATAATAGAATTAACTCATTACCAATTACAGGTGTAAACTGTAAAAATGGTAAATATGATGCACTTGTTTATTTTGATGGTTCAGATTATGAAAAAAATGAAATAAATCAAATTGTATCTTTATTAAATAAAGCTAATGGAAGATTAAAATCACATATACTTGCTAGTACTGGTTGGTATAAATGTCCAGATTTTAAATTCCAAAATGATACATCTCTAGCAAAATCTAGAAATATCGAAGCTTTATTTGCACAGATTAATAAAACAAAAAGTGAAGAAAAATGAATTTAGAAGAATCAATAAAATTAGCAGTTGAAAGTTTAGGTGTTCAAGTCTATGATATTGTTACAGCTAGAGAACATGATGATAATATTTACAGAGTTAGTATCACATCAAAAGATGGTATTAATTTAGATAAATGTGCTGAAGTATCAAGAATGATTTCTCCAATACTAGATTTAGATGAGCCTTTAGGTGGAAAATATAAGCTTGAAGTTAGCTCTCCTGGTATTGAAAGAAAACTAAGAAATAAACAACACTTTATGGCCTCAATTGGTGAAAAAGTAAGAATAAAAGATATTGCAACAGAAGTTTTCAAAGGGGAACTTTTATCTGCAGATGAAAATAAAATCGTTTTAAAAACTGAATTTGGTGAAGAAAAAATAGAATATGGTTCTATTTTATCAGCATCAACTTATTTCCAATGGTAATAGAGTTTTAACTCTATTACTACTTAAAAATTTAACTCCTAATTAATTACTCTTAATATATACTACAAATCAAAATTATTTTAATACTATAAAGGAAATCACTAATTTAGTGAAATATATACATGAAAATAGATAATAACTTTTATATGAAATTAGCAATTGATGAAGCTTGGAAATATCAACTTCTTACCTATCCTAATCCAGCTGTTGGTTGTGTTATTGTTAAAGATAACCATTTATTAAGTATTGAAGCACATAAGCTTGCTGGTGAAGCTCATGCTGAAGTAAATGCACTTAAAGCGGCATACCTAAAAATTTATCCAAATTCAGTATTAAAAAGTTTAAATACTTCTGAAAAAATACATGATTATTTACTTCAAAATCATAATGGTTTTTTTCATGATTGTAAAGTTTATGTAACACTTGAACCTTGTAATCATATTGGTAAAACACCTTCTTGTGCAATGCTTTTAAAAGAGTTAAAACCAAAAGAAGTAATTATATCAATTAAAGACCCTAATAATGAAGCTACAGGTGGCATAGAAACACTAAAAGCAAATGATATTGAAGTAACTATTGGTATATTGGAAAATGAAGGAAATAAGCTTATAGAACCATTTAAAATATGGCAGAAAAAAACTTGTGTTTTTTATAAAATGGCACAAACATTAAATGGAAGTGTAGATGGTGCAATTTCTGGAAATAGGGCAAAAGCTTATGTCCATACTTTAAGAGATAAAATAGATTTAATGCTTATTGGTGGCAATACTGTAAGAACTGATAAACCTACACTTGATGCTAGATATATTTTAGGAAAAAGTCCTGATGTTTTTATTTATTCTAAAAATAAAATCTTTGATAATAAAATACCATTATTTAGTGTTCCCAATAGAAAAGTTTTTATATCTGATGATTTATTTAAACTTTTAGATTATAAATTTGTAATGGTTGAGGGAACATATAATTTATTAGAAAATTTAAAAGAGAGAATTGATTTTGTAATTTTACTTATAAGTCCAAAGATAAAAAAAGGATTAAATAGTTTAAATGAAATTAATATTGATTTTGAAATTATGCATGAAAATTATGTAGGGGAAGACAAGATAGTTTTTTTAAAAAGAAGATAAAATAGTAGCTAAGCTACTATTTTACTTTCTCTAAATAATCACCTGTTTTTGTATCACATTTGATTATATCACCTTCGATTAAATGAAATGGTATTTGTACAACTGCACCACACTCAAGTGTCGCAGGTTTTTTACCACCTTGTGAATCACCTTTAAAGTTTGGAGGAGTTTCTACAATTTTCATTTCTACAGTAGCTGGTGGTTCTACTGTAATTGCATTACCGTTGAAGAACATCATATCAACATTCATACCATCAATAATCCATTTTTCAGTTTCACCAACTTGATCGTAAGTTAAACCAATTTGCTCATAAGTATTTGTATCCATGAATTGTAACATTTCACCATCATCATATAAAAACTGCATAGTTTTTTGTTGTAAATCTGGAGTTTCAAACTTATCTCCAGCATGAAATGTTTTTTCAATAGTTTTTGCATTTAAAAAGTTTTTAATTTTACATCTAACAAATGCAGCACCTTTTCCAGGTTTTACATGTGCATAGTCTGTGATTTTATATGGAATACCATCCACTTGAATCTTTAAACCTTTTTTTAAATCACTCATTCCTAAAGCCATAGGTTCTCCTTAAATTTGTGCATAAGAAACAGAAATAGCTGCTTCTAAATTTTCAAGATTTTTTAACACTTCAGTAGATATTTTTTCATCAACTAAAATAACAGCTAAAGCGCCATCTTTTCCTCTTGATAATCTAAAGTCAGCAATATTAATATTATTGTTTCCTAAGATTTTTCCAACTTCTCCAATAACACCAGGAATGTCATTGTTTCTCATAATAACCATTTTACCTTTTGGTTCAATGTCTAATGAGAAGTTATTGATTTCAACTATTCTTTGAACATCATCATTAAATACAGTACCAGAAATAGTTTGAACACCATTTGCTGTAGTTAATTTAATAGATATCTTATTTTGGTATCCACTATGATTAGAATATTCTGAAGTAGTTAATTCAATATTTTTTTCTTCTGCAACAAAACTTGCATTTACATAATTAATTTCATCACCAGATGAAACAGCTAATGCTCCAACTGTAGCAAATGTAAGAATAGAATCTAAGTATTCAGAAATTTCACCTTCTGCTGATACATTAATAGATCTAATTTCGCTTTTATCACTTTGTGCAATTAAGAATGCCATTTTTTGAGTTAATTCAATATATGGTTTTACAAAAGATGGAATCTTAGATTCATCAATTGGTAAGTTTAATGCATTTGGATAAGCTATTCCACGTGCAGATTCAATTGCATTTTCAGCAGCTTGAATAGCAATTTGTTTTTGTGATTCTTTTGTATTTGCACCTAAGTGTGCAGTTACAGTAATATTTGGTAAATCTAATAATGGGTGATCAATTGCAGGTTCTTTGATAAATACATCAATACCAGCCATTGCAATTTTTCCAGATTTAAGATTGTTATATAATGCATCTTCATTATATAAACCACCTCTAGCACAGTTAATTAAAACTACACCATCTTTCATTTTAGCAATTTCTTCTTCGCCAATCATATTGATTGTTTCTTGATTTTTTGGTGTATGAATAGTGATGATATCACATTTAAGAATATCTTCAAAATTGTTTGTATATCCAATACCTAAATCAGTTGCTTTTGTTGAAGGAATATATGGGTCGTAAGTTACTACGTCCATTTCAAATGATTTAGCTCTTAGCGCAACTCTATGTCCGATGTTACCAAAACCAATAACACCTAATTTTTTACCATAAAGTTCATTACCATACCAGTCTTCTCTCTTCCATACTCTATCAACTTTAAGTTGATTATGTGCATAAGGAAATTTTCTCATACAAGATAACATATGAGCCATTGTTAATTCTACTGCTGCTATAGTATTTGCTGTTGGAACGTTCATAGCAATGATTCCTCTTTTGCTACAACCTTCCATATCAACGTTATCATAACCAACACCAGCTCTAATAATAGCTTTTAAGTTAACTGCTGCATCTAAAAACTTTTCATCAACATCAGTTGAAGATCTAGTAATTGCTACATCAGCATCTTTAATTACATTTAAAAGTTCAGTTTTATCAATATCTGCTGCATATACATAATTAACATCTTCAGTATTTTGTAAGATATTTAATCCGTCTTCATGTATATGATCACAAACTACGATTGTGTGTTTACTCATTTTAAATTAATCCCTAATTTTTAATTTGGTCTTTTAATATATCACCTAAAGTCATTGATGAAGTGTCATTAACAGCTTTTAGAACTTCTCTTTCTTGTTGTTGTTCTAATCTTTTAACTGATAATCTAACTCTATTTCTTTTAGTATCAATATTTACAACTACAGCTTCAATCTCATCACCATTTTTAACTTCTTCAACTTCTAAAGGACCAAAATCTTCATTTCTAATTAATCCATCTAAATTATTTTCTAATTTAATGAATACACCGAAATCTTTTGCATCTTTTACAGTTCCTTTAACGATATCACCAATTTTGTGAGCGTCTTGGAATTTTTTAGCTGGAGAATCAGCAATTTCTTTAATAGATAAAGAGATATTTTCTTTTTCTCTATCAATTTTGATGATTTTAACTTCTACATCATCACCTTTTTTGAATAATGTTTTACATTTTGCGTTAGTTTCCCAAGAAGCTTCTTCATTATGTAATAATCCATCAACATCACCAATAGTAACAAATGCACCAAAGTCAGTTAAAGTAGCAATTTTACCAGAAATCACATCACCAACATTATGTTCTTTTGTGAATTTAGCAAATGGTTTTTCTTGTAAGTTTTTTAATGAAACTCTTAATCTCTTAGCATCAACATTTAATTCGATAACTTCAACATTAATTTCTTCACCTAAAGTTAATAATTCTTTTGGGTTTTTAATGTTTTTATTCCATGAAATTTCAGAAATATGTAATAAACCTTCAATATCATTTCCTAAATCAACAAATGCACCATAAGATTCAAAGTTAGAAACAGTTACAGTAATTGTATCACCAACTTCTAATTCGTCTTTAATTTCTTCCCAAGGATTAGAAAGTGCAGCTTTAATTGATAATGATAAGTGTTGTTTTGCTTTGTCATAAGATAATACAATAACAGTAACTTCGTCACCTTCATTATAATAGTTAGCAGGATTTACAGGACCTTTGTAAGAGATTTCATTGTAGTTAACTAAACCATCAATTCCACCTAAATCAACAAACATTCCGTAAGAAGTAATTTTTTTAATGATACCGTTAACTGGTTCTTTCTTCTCTAAGATTTCAGCAACTCTTGTATCTTTAATAGCTTTACCTTCTTCAATTAATTTCTTTCTAGAAACAATAATTGAATTTTGTGCAGCATTAACTTTTAATACTTTAGCTTTTACAGTTTTACCAACAGCACCAATTGCTTTTAAGTAAGACTGAGCCATAGGCATGAAATATTCACAACCTTCTTCATCTTCAATAATAAATCCACCTCTTTGTTTTACAGAAATGATTTTACCTTCGATTGTAACGTCTTCAACGTTTTCACCATGTTTTTCAACAAAAGCATCAAATTTAATTTTTTGAAGTACTTTTTTATGTGAAATATTTGGTCTTTCACCTCTATTACCCATTAACATAACAGGAATAGTATCACCAGTTTTATATTTTACTTCACCATTTACAGTGATTTCAGATAAATATAACTGACCTTCAACTTTTTGACCAACATCAACTAAAACTCTATCACCAGAGATTTCAACAATTACACCATCAACTACAGAGTTATTCTCAGCATTCTCAAAAGACTCATTAAGCATTTGCTCAAAATCAAAGTCTTCACCTAAATCAATATCTTCGATACCCATTTTATTCCTTCATATTACCGTTTTATTAAATAGCAATATTATATAATAAGAAGGCTTAATTATCTATTTATATGATTCAATTTTTTCAATAACTTGTTGGATAATCCAGTCCGGAGTCGATGCACCCGCTGTTACACCACATATTTTTTTATTCAAAAACCATTTAGAATCTAGCTCAGATTCATTTTCTATTAGATATGAATCATCACAGTTCTCTTTACAAATTGAGTGAAGTTGTTTGGTATTTGATGAGTTTTTTCCACCAATTACTATCATTAAATCTACTTCTTTTGATAAATCTCTTGCTGCATCTTGGTTTTCAAATGTTGCATCACAAATTGTATTAAAGACTCTAACTTCTTTGTTTTTTAAAATTAAAGTATTTACAATTTCAAGATATTTTTCTTTCTTTTTAGTAGTTTGCGCAACTGTAGCAATTTTATTATTTTTAAAAATAATTTTATCTAAATCAATTGGTTCTAACACAATATGTACATCATTTTGGTCTTCTCCATATGATTGAACACCTTTAACTTCTGGATGCTGACTATCTCCAAATATTAAGATTGAATAACCTTCTTTTGACATTTTTTTTACAATTTGCTGTGGTGTTGTAACAAATGGACAGGTTGCATTAATTACTTTCGCATTTTGTGCTTTTAAATCTCTTAAGTCATTTTTAGGAATACCATGAGTTCTAATAATTACAGTATCATTATCTTTTACATCACTTAAGTTTTCATATAAACCAACATTAAAATTTGTTTTTAATCTATTGATTTCATCTTGATTATGAATTAAAGGACCCATTGTTGAAGAGTTTTTATAATCTTCTGCAATTTTAATTGCTCTTTTAACTCCAAAACAAAAGCCATAGTTTGAGGCTAATTTTACTAACATTGAATACCTTTATTTATATAAAGAGTCTAAAAGCTCTTTAAAATTAGGAAATGAAGTATCAATACATTGTGTATCTACAATATTCATATCACAAACTAATCCAGCAACTGCAAAACTCATAGCAATTCTATGATCACCACTTGAATTTATTGTTGCTTTATTAATTGTTCCACCTGTTATTTCGTAACCATCTTCATATTCAATATAATCAACACCACAAAGTTTTAAGTTATCTACTACAGCAGAAATTCTATCTGATTCTTTAACTCTTAATTCTTTTGCATTACATACTTTTGATTTTCCATTTGCTAAACTCATTGCTATTGAAAGAGCAGGTAATTCATCAATTAACCATGAAATATTATCTTTTACTTCAACTGCATTTAGTTGATTATAAATAACTTCAATATCACCAATTGGTTCATATATATTTTCTTTTTCAATAAAGTTTACAGTTACACCCATTCGTTTTAAGACATGATATGCTTCAATTCTTGTAGGATTTAAAGTAACATTTTTTATCAATACTCTTGAATTTGGAGTAATAGCAGCAGCAACTGCAAAGAAAAATGCTGAAGAAGGATCAGTTGGAACTGTTATATTTAAAGGTTTAAGCATACTTGTTAATGGATGAATATTAATAAATCCTTCATCATCATTTTCAAGTTTTGCACCCATACCTTTTAACATTCGTTCTGTATGATCTCTTGTTAGTTCATTTTCTTTATATTTTGAAATACCAGTTGCTCTAAGAGCTGCTAAAATCATTGCAGATTTAACTTGTGCTGAATCCACAGGTGATATATAAGAAAAAGGCTTTAATTCCTTTACTCCTCTTATAAATAATGGAGCTTTATTTCCATCTTCTCTACCATCTATATTAGCACCAATTGATCTTAAAGGATCTGCAACTCTTTTCATTGGTCTTTCTCTTAGGTATTTATCACCTGTTAAAGTAAATGCACCATCAACCGAAGCTAATAAACCACAAAATAATCTCATTGCAGTTCCTGAGTTACCACAATCTAAAACATCTTTTGGCTCAGTTAATTTAGAAGTTGGAGTAATTTCAACAGAAGAACCATCTCTTTTTATTATTGCACCAAGTTGTTCAACAATACTTAGTGTATTTAATGTATCTTCAGCTGTTAAATAGTTTTTAATATACGATGTTTTATCTGAAAAAAGTGAAAACATTGCACATCTATGAGATATTGATTTATCACTAGCAATTGAGTCAATCTCTACATCAAATGCTTTGTCTAATTTTTTTATACTAAACTTTTCCACTTTTTTCCTTTAATATTAGATTATTGTCTTAATCCAATTGATAATTTTGATTCTAATGCTTCAAGAATATTATTCATTGATGCTGTTATATCTTCTTCTTCCATTGTCTTTTCATCATTTTGTAAAACAAATCTTATTGTTAAACTTTCATTCTCACCTAATTTATCATCAGTATAAATATCAATTAGGTTAAATTGTTTAATATTTTTGTCATCTAAAGCATTAATTACGTTTTTGATTTCTTTATATGCTAAAGTTTTTGGAGTAATAATACTTAAATCTTTTTTTGAAGATTGGAATTTAGAATAAGAAACTGTTTTAACTAAATCATTTTTTATCTCATTAAAATCAATTTCTGCAATAAATGTATCTGATAAATTGTAATCTTCACATACACTTGGATGAAGTTTACTTATATATCCTATCACTTTTCCATCTACAATTACATCTGCATTTTGATAAGGATGAATAAATGAATTATTAATAGTTTTCATTGGTTCTAAATCAAATTTTCCTATTGTATTTAAGATTTTTTTAGCAAACTTAAATAAATCAATATTTTGAGGTTTCCCTGCATTTGAAACTTCTTCTTGTTCAAGTGCACCTGTTTGCACAAAAGATATTTTTTTACTTTCATTTCTATTTCTATCAAATATTGCACCAATTTCAAAGAATGATGTAGATTTTGCACCAATTTTATAGTTATTAGCACATGCTTCTACTAAGTTTAATAAAATTGTTGTTCTATATGTATTTAATTCTTTTACAATTGGATTTAAAATATCTAATTCTTCTTTTACTGTTTCAAATGAGTATTTAACTAATGATTCTTTTGATGCAAAAACGTATGTTAATGTTTCATTAAAACCATTTTCCATTGCTTTTGCTCTTAATTTATTTTTCTTAATTAAATCATATGTAGTATTATTAACTCTATTTACTTCATCGATTGCTAATGGTTTTGCTTGAATATTATCAATACCAATTATTCTTACAATCTCTTCAGTAACATCAGCAATATTTTTAATATCATGTCTAAATAATGGAATTCTTATTGAAAGTACATTATTAGATGTATCTTTAAATTCGAAACCTAAAGAAGATAAAATTCTTTTTATTTCTACTTTTGATATTTTTTGTCCAATAATTGCATTAATTTTGTCAATATTTACATCAATTGCAGTTTTTTCAATATCTTCAATAAAGTTTTTAGCACCTTTATATATTAATGCTCCATATTTAGATACAAAAGTAGTAAAGTAATCTATACCTTTTTCAATATCTGGTTCAGAACCTCTTGATGCTCTATAATAAACATCACCAGTTTTTACTTTTGTTTCAAATACTTGTTTTGATAAAAGTTCTGGATTAATATATGATGCTTCAATTATAAAGTCTTCTTTTTGTGAAACAATATCATTATGATTAACTGCAACTTTACTTAATGATTGATTTTCTGCATAAACATTATCAAAACCATCAGAGTCTTTTTTGATTTCTAATATACTTAAGCCATTTTCTTCTACACACATTTTTTTATTGTACGCATTTAAAATAACACCAGTACAATGTGTAATATAATTAATAGTATTTTTTATATCATTGCAATCTTCATATTTTCCAATCATTGCAGTTCTTAATTTATGTAAAACACTAAGTTTATAATCTTTAAAATCAACTACTTTAAAAGTTAAAGATGAATCAATTTGTTTATGATTTTCAATAGCTAATATTTGACCAATACCTAAATCATTATATTCAACATTTTTTTCAAATTCATATAATGGAATATTATAATAAGCATTTAATTCTCTAGCAACTCCATTAATACTTAAACAATCACCTCTATTTGCAGTTAATTCAATTTCAATAATTTCATCATTTAGTAATTTATATTCTCTTAACTCTTTTCCAAGAACTAATTTTCCAATAGAATTATCAAGTTCTAAAATTCCATCATTTAATTTAGCTAAACCAAGTTCAGTTGAAGAACAAATCATACCATTTGATTCTACACCTCTTAATTTTGCTTTTTTAATTTTAAAATCAGGACTTAATTGGCAACCTACTAATGCAACAGGTACATATTGTCCAGCATCAACATTTTTAGCTCCACAAACTATTTGAACAGTTTCTTCACCTACATCAACTTGACAAATATTTAATTTATCAGCATCAGGATGTTTAACTTTTTCTAATACTTTTCCAACTACAACTTTTGCTGCAATTGTGTTTTTTTCTAAACTATCAACTTCTAATCCAATTGAATTTAATGTTTTACAAATATCGTCAGTTTCTATTTTTGAAATATCAATAAATTCTTCTAGCCATGTTCTTGTAATAATCATTTAAATTGTCCTAATAATCTTGTGTCACTTTCAAATAATGATCTTAAATCACCAATTCGATGTATAAGCATTGCAAATCTTTCCACACCTAAACCAAAAGCATATCCTGATTTATTTTCATAACCAACTGCTTTAAATACATTTTCATCTACAATACCACAACCTAAAACTTCTAACCATCCTGTATGTGAACAAACTCTACATCCATCACCTTTACAGAATACACATGAAATATCAACTTCTGCTGATGGTTCTGTAAATGGGAAAAATGATGGTCTAAATCTAACTTCAACATCACCAAACATATGTTGTAAGAATTCAACTAATACATGTTTTAAGTTAGCAAAAGAAATTTTATCAGCTTCATCAACAACTAAAGCTTCAATTTGGTGGAACATAGGAGTATGTGTAATATCAAAATCTCTTCTAAATACAGTTCCTGGTGCAATCATTCTAATTGGTTTAGATTGACTTAACATTGTTCTAATTTGAACAGGAGATGTATGAGTTCTTAAAAGAGTGTAATCTTTATTATAAAAAGTATCTTGCATATCTCTTGCTGGATGATATTTTGGTAAGTTTAATGCTTCAAAATTATGGAAGTCATTTTCAACTAATGGACCTTCTTCAACAGCAAAATTTAAATTTTGAAAATATGTAATTATTCTATCCATTGTATCAACAACAGGATGACTTGCACCTGATGATAATTCATTATTGAATTTAGTTACATCAATTTTTTCAGCTTCTAATTTTTTATTTAATGCTTCTTTATCAAGTATAATTTTTCTTGCATCAATTGCATCATTTATTAATGCTTTTTGCTCATTTAAATTCTTTGCAAAAGCTTTTTTTTCTTCATTTGGAACACTTTTCATTTTTGCAAACTCTAAAGTTAAAACACCTTTTTTTCCTAAAGTTTCAACTCTAAGGTTTTCTAACTCTTCAAGTGAGGCTGCATTGTTAATTTTTTCAATCCACTCTTTCACTAATTCCCCTTGTTTTTTGAATAATAATTATTATTCTATTTCTATATTCTTGCGATTATACTTAAAGATTTATTAGAGTTTGGTTATAATATTTTATTATTGAATTTTAAGGAAATGTGATGTGTATATTTTGTAAGATTGTAAAAGGTGAGATACCAAATCAAACTGTTTTAGAGGATGAAAATTTTCTAGCTTTTAATGATATTAATCCAGCTAGAAAAATTCATGTATTAATTATTCCTAAAGGGCATTATGATTCATTTGATGTTATTCCTCCAAAAATTATGGCAGCAATGACTGAATTTAT
>NZ_JBGUES010000002.1:0-58318 GCF_041821165.1 Poseidonibacter sp.
GCTCTTGAGTTTTTTAATTAGCTTAGCTCAAAACATCTATCATGTTTTTAGCTAAGCTTTTTTTTTAGGTTGTTTATAATTAAGTCATCTTTCCCTTTTTTAAAAGTAATATAATATTAATAATTTATATATTAAAATTGTTAAATTTTGGAGTTGTGAGAAATGAATATTGATTTAATTTTACAAAACATTTTAAAACCTACTATTCTTTTCTTTTTTTTAGGAATGCTTGCCATTCTTTTTAAGTCTATCAATACCCCAATCATTAACAATTTATAATTATTTAATTTAAAAAAACTTAATAGTCATAATACTATTAAATTTATTGGTGCATTATTTATAATATGCTAAGAATCAAATATTTTAAAATAAGATATTTAAACTTTATGAAAATATATGGTGGTAAATACATTGTAATTGATGTAATTTTACTTTTATAATACAAAATTTTAATAGGATGATGAATTAAATGAATAAAGATTTTAACTACTCTAGTTTAAAACTAGGGATTATTGGTGGTGGACAACTAGGTAAGATTATGTCTCAAAAAGCAAAAAAGATGGGCTTTCATGTTACGATTTTAGATCCAACATTTAATTGTCCAGCAGCACAAGTTTCTGATAAACATATATTGGGTGGATTTTATGATAAAGAGAAACTTGAGCAATTAGTACAAGAAACAGATGTAACAACTTTTGAATTAGAACATGTTGACACTTCTATTTTAAAAGAGTTATATGATCATGGCCATAAAATTTATCCATCTCCTTATGTAATGGAGTTAATCCAAAATAAATATGAACAAAAGAAACTTCTTGATGAAAAAGGGATTCCAGTTCCTGCTTATAAGAATGTTGAAAATGATGATGATTTAAAAGCCTTTGGTTTTCCAGTAATTCAAAAAGCAAAGATGGGTGGTTATGATGGAAAAGGTGTTCAGATGCTTAAAAGTGAATCTGATATTGAAATTGCTATTAAAACTGAATCATTTATAGAAGAACTTGTTGATATTGAAAAAGAACTAGCATTAATTGTTGCAAGAAATATTGAAGGTGAAATGAAGTGTTATCCTGTTGTTGAGATGCTTTTTGATGAAAGAGTTAATATTTGTGATAGTGTAATGGCACCTGCAAGAATATCTAAAGAGATAGAAGAAAAATCAATTGAAGTTTCAATTAAATCAATTGAGGCATTAGGAGGTGTTGGTATTTTTGGGGTAGAACTATTTTTAACAAAAAGTGGTGAAGTTTTAGTTAATGAAATTGCACCAAGACCTCATAACTCAGGACATTATACAGTTGAGTCATGTGCAACATCACAGTTTGAACAAATAATTCGTGCAGTAACTAATTTACCTTTAGGTTCAACAAAATTAATTTCTCCTTCTGTGATGGTTAATTTATTAGGGGAAGAGGGTTATGAAGGTGAACCTTTTATTGAGGGAATTCATGATGCATTAGAAATACCAGAATTATCTTTTCATTTCTATGGAAAAAGTTATACAAAACCATTTAGAAAGATGGGTCATATAACTGTATTAGATGATGATATTGATAAAGCATTAGAAAAAGCAATGAGAGCAAAAGATATTTTAAAAATTAGAGGGAGCAAAAAATTATGAGTAAACCATTAGTTGGAATTATTATGGGAAGTGATTCAGACTTACCAGTTATGAGTGCTGCTGCACTTATGTGTGAAGAGTTTGGAATTGAATATGAAGTAAGTGTTGTATCTGCGCATAGAACACCAGATAGATTAGTTGAGTATTCAAAGGGTGCTGAAAAAAGAGGTTTAAGAGTTATTATTGCAGGAGCTGGTGGTGCTGCTCATTTACCTGGAATGGTTGCTGCTTTAACTGCATTACCTGTTATTGGAGTTCCAGTTAGAGGTTCTAATTTAGAGGGCATGGATTCTTTATTATCAATTGTACAAATGCCAGGTGGAGTTCCTGTTGCAACTGTTGCAATTAATGGTGCAAAAAATGCAGGGATTTTAGCTACACAAATCTTAGGTGTGAAAGATGCAAGTTTAAGAAAGAAAATTTCTGAATATAAGAATAAAATGAAAGAAGAAGTAGAAGAAAAAGTAAAAAAACTAGAAAATATTAAATATAAAAAGTATTTAAAACAGATGGCTAAAAAATAGTCACCTTTTTTAAATTAGAAGTTTTTAGACATAAAAAAAGGCCCGATAAAATCGGACCTTTGGATAAGAATTAAGAATCTTACAGTCTAGACTCGTATCGTCTAAGCATGTATAATCTCTTAAGCATTTTCTTTCTAGCATTGATTTTTTGTTTTTTTCTGATCTCTGTCATTGGCTCAAAAAATCTTCTAGCTCTTGTTTCAGTTACAATAAGATTTCTATCACATTGTTTCTTAAATCGTCTGTATGCTTCGTCGAAAGATTCACTATCTTTTACTTTAATGCCTGGCATGTAAAGTTCACCCACTTTCTTTTTAAAATTTTGACACCTATTATATTTAAATATTGCTTAATTCTTATTTAACTATATTTACAATATAATATTATTATCAAAAAAAAGGCAGAAAATTGAATTTAACACATTTAGATGATAATAACAGACCTAAAATGGTCGATGTTTCTGAAAAAATAGAAACTACAAGAGTTGCTATAGCATCTGGTGAAATTACAATGTCAAATGAAGCATATAATGCAATTATAGAAAATACTACAAAAAAAGGCCCAGTAATACAAACAGCAGTAATAGCTGCAATTATGGGTGTAAAAAAAACTAGTGAATTAATCCCTATGTGTCATCCTTTATTATTAAGTGGTATTAACTGTGATATTGAAGAAAAACCTGAACTACCTGGCTTTAAGTTATATGTAACGGCTAAATTAAATGGCCAAACAGGCGTTGAAATGGAAGCACTTACAGGTGTATCTATTGGCTTATTAACTATTTATGATATGGTAAAAGCTATTGATAAATCAATGGTTATTTCTAATGTACAACTTGAGAGTAAATCAGGTGGTAAAAGTGGAAATTTTAAAAGGAATTAATAGAATATGATAGATTTAAATAAAGAAAAATTAGAATTAGATTATCCATGTAATTGGGTTTATAAATTAGTTGTATCAGAAACAATAAGTGTTAAAACAACTGTAAAAGAAGTTGTTTTAGATAGAGAACATAGTATTAAAGAATCAAATGTAAGTAAAAAAGGTAAGTTTAGAAGTTATACTTTAGAATTACTTGTGCATAATGAGGATGACCGAAAAGAATTATATAGAATTCTTGGTGAACATGAAAATATAAAAATGGTATTATAAAAGCTATGAATAGAAGAGATTTTTTTAAAATAACTAGTGCTGGGATTTCAACTTTAGCATTAAATACAAATGTATTTGCTAATAGTGAAAATATCGAACTAAAGAATAGTAGTGATATTTTATTGGAAAATGTATATTTAAAAGAGCTTCAATCTATTAGACGAAAACTAAAATTAGTGCAAAGACATGTTGGATATGGAAATTTTAATCTTTTAAGTTTTGATGAGATGTTAAGAATTTCTAGAAACGTTAGTTCTATTGGTGCATTTACAAAAGAAGAGTTAACATTTTTAGAAACTATTTTTTATAGTAACCCTTTAAATCATGGCTTTTTTGGTGATAGGATTTCTGATAATATTACAAATATGATTAATACTAAAGAAGTTGTTAAAATTCCAAGAACTGGACATTATTTATTTAAAGGTAAATCTTTAGAAACATATAATCAAATGAAAAAAGATATAGGGGATACTCTTACTTTAACTTCAGGAATAAGAAGTATTGTAAAACAAACAAAACTTTTTTTAGATAAATTAGATAAAGAGCATGGAAATATAAGTGTAACTTCTAAATCTATTGCACCACCTGCATTTACTTATCATAGTATTGGTGATTTCGATGTTGGTAAAAAAGGTTTTGGTCATGCTAACTTTACATCAAGATTTGCATTAACAGAAGAGTTTTCAAAAATTAGAAAACTAAAATATATTGATGTTAGATATACAGTTAACAATAAAGATGGGGTAAGGTATGAACCTTGGCATATTAAAACCGTTTAGTGTTTTACTTCTATTTATTGTAAGTTTAAATGCTAATGTTCAAAATTTTGATTTTAATTTTATTAAAAAAGGTAAACAAGATAATAATACCTTACTTTTAATTGGTGGAATACAAGGTGATGAACCAGGTGCTTTTATGGCTGCTTCTCTGATTTCAACTCATTATGAAATCACAAAAGGTTCAGTTTGGGTTATTCCCAATTTAAATTTCTATTCTATAATAAAAAGATCTCGTGGCCCATATGGAGATATGAATAGAAAATTTGCCAATCTTTCTGCAAATGATCCTGATTTTAACTCTATAAAAAGAATAAAAAACTACATAAAATCTGATGATGTAAAATTAGTGCTAAATTTACATGATGGAAGTGGTTTTTATAGAGAAAAATATATAGACAATATTTATTCTCCAAGAAAATGGGGGCAATGCTCAATTGTTGATCAAAAAACTCTCGATGTTCCTTTATATGGAAATATGGAAGAAATCTCTAAAAAAGTTGTTAATTCAATAAATAATAATCTTATTAGAGAATCAGATATTTATCATGTTAAAAATACCAAAACAAGACTTGGTGATAAAGAAATGGAAAAAAGTCTTACTTATTTTGCTATAAATAATGGTAAAGCTGCTTTTGCAAATGAAGCAAGTAAAGAGCTAAATTTAAACGAAAGAGTTTATTATCATCTTTTAGCCATTGAAGAGTATATGAATATTATGGGTATTGAGTTTAAAAGAAAGTTTGAAATAAAACCTAAATATATAAAAGATGTTATTGATAATGATATTTTTATTTCATTTTATAATGATAAAATCAAACTTCCACTTGGAAAAGTAAGAAATAATTTAAGATATTTTCCAATAGATGAAAATGAAGTTTTAGATTTTTCAGTATCCAATCCATTAATGACTATTTTAAAAGATGGAAAAAACTATGTAATTCATTATGGAAATAGAAGACTAGCTACTCTTCATGCTGATTATACAAAAATTGCAAATGAAAATAGGTATATAAATTTATTAGTTGATAATAAATTAAAAAGTGTTAAATTCGGTGATATTGTATATGTAAAAGATTTTTTTAATATTGAAGCTATATCTGATTTAAGAGTTAATATTATTGGTTATGTGAATAAAAATAGTAAAAGTGAAGTGAATTTAGATATTAATAAAAATGATATTGAAAAGAGATTCTCAATAGATAAAAATGGTGATTTATTTAGAGTTGAGTTTTATAAAGATGATTCTTTTGCGGGAATGGTTCTTTTAGCATTTAAAAAATAGAGTATAAATACTCTATTTAAAAGAAACTAATTCTTTTTTTGTTTTTTCTTGATTTAATTTTTTACAAGCTGCTTTAAAAATTTCATTAATTCTTTCTTCGTCATCATTAACAATCTCTTTAATTTCTTCTATTGATTTACCTTCTGCAAATCCAAAGAATATTTTATACTCTTTTTTTGTAAACTTTCTTTTTAGAACTTCTTGAATCTGTTCTTCGCTTTTTAAATTTCCTACTAATTTGTCAATATGTGACATTATAGCTTCTGTAAATGTGAAATCCATGTTTTTCCTTTTTTAGTTGTTCAACCAATTTTCTAAAGATTCTATATCTGAATAAGATGTTAAATCTAACATAATTGGCGTAATTGATATACAATTATCTTTAATCGCTTCAAAGTCACAATCTTTATTTACTGATGATTTCCAGATAAGTGGATGTAATCCTACCCAATAGAACTCTTCACCTCTTGGGTTTAAATGTCTATGCGTATCATTTCCATATTCTCTATAACCAGCTTTAGTAATTCTTATGCCATTGCACTCATTAGGTTTTATAGGAGGGATATTAACATTTAAAAACTTTCTTTCATCTAATGGAAACTGGTTTTGAAGTATTTTTTGAGCTAAATTTGCAATAGTTTGTTTTGCAAGGGCAAAATCAAAGCCATTTTTGATATCACTACAATTATCATTGCAAACTTGAGAAATTGCAATTGCTGGAATTCCTTGTAAAACTGCTTCCATTGCTGCTGCAGCTGTTCCACTATATGTGATATCCTCACCCATATTAGCACCAATATTAATTCCACTTATTACTAAATCTGGTTTGCATGTTTCTTTAAATAGATTATTTAGTGAAATAAAAACACAATCAGTTGGAGTACCATCATCTATTTTATAAAAATCATCATCAACACTAGCTAATCTTAGTGGTTTATCTAAAGTTAAAGAGTGACCACATGCTGATTTGTTTTTTGCAGGTGCAACTACTGTTATTTTTGCAATTGGTTTTAATGCTTCAATTAATGCTTTTAATCCAATAGCATCAAAACCATCATCGTTTGTTAATAATATATGTTTCATTATAAAATAAATGCTCCCTCTATTTGTGTAATTAAGTTTTCTACATTTGCTGTAACTTTATATCCTGAATCTAATTCAATATCTGCAAGTTTTGATTTTACAATTATTCTTAATTCTCTTTTCCCTTGATTATTTGCAACTATATCAAATAACTTATAAACACTATGGTCATTATCACTATATGGAATAACTACTGTTAAAGGAGGTTCTTTTATTTCCATTTGTTTTGTTTTGATTTTCTCTTTTTTTGCATCTTTTAAATCTTCTATTTTAATAATATTCATTCTTGTAAAATTTTCATCTTTTGAAATTTTTACTTTAAATGCAATAGGTTGTTCTAAATCAAAATCTTCTTTAAGCTCTTTTATTCTATCTTCAAATAATAAAAGTTCAATATTTCCATGTAAATCCATAATTGAAGCAATACCAAATTTATTACCTTTTTTTGAAATTTTCTCTACGATATTTTCAATTTTACCAATAAATAAAGCTTGTGAACCATCTGCTAATTCATCAATTTGAGATGATAATGTATAATTTATCCCATCTAATTGGTCTCTATATTTATCAAGTGGATGTCCTGATACATAAAATCCTAAAGAAGCTTTTTCTAGTTCTAATATTTCAGTTGCTTCATACTCTTCTAAAGGATCAAGTTCAATTGTGATTCTTGTTAACTCTTCTGAATCTCCAAATAAAGAACCAGTGGCCATTTTTTTGGCTTTCATTGAATTTGCTACACAATCAGAAATCTTTTCTATTTGTTCTAACATTGCTCGTCTTGAATAACCAAAACTATCAAAAGCTCCTGTTTTTGTAAGTGATTCTATTACTCTTTTATTTACTTTACTTCCATCAATTCTTGAAATAAAGTCAGATAAATCAGTAAAGTTACCACCTTTTTTTCTAGCTTCTAAAATAGATTTTATTGCAACATCTCCAGCACCTTTAACAGCACCCATTCCAAACATTACAACTTCTTCTCCATCTAATTTAGTTGCAGAAAAAACTAAATCTGATTTATTAATATCAGGTGGGAATAAATCAAGTCCTAATCTTTTTACTTCATCAACATACTTTACAACTTTATCCGTATTATCTTTTTCAAGTGTAAGTAATGCTGCCATAAATTCAGATGGATAATATCTTTTTAAATATGATGTATAAAATGTTACAAGTGCATAAGCTGCTGAATGGGATTTATTAAATCCATAACCAGCAAACTTTACAATTAAATCGAATAGTTCTTCACAGTGAGATCTTTGGTAACCTTTTTTAACACCACCATCTGCAAATTCACCCTTAAGTCTATCCATCTCTTCTACAATTTTTTTACCCATGGCTCGTCTTACAAGGTCCGCACCACCAAGACTAAATCCACCAATTGTTTGTACAATTTGCATAACTTGCTCTTGATAAACAATAACCCCATAAGTTGGTTCAAGTATAGGTTTTAAAGGTGCTTCAAACTCATCATAAAAGTAATCAATCTTTGCACGACCATGTTTTCTATCAATAAAGTCATCAAGCATACCAGACTCCATTGGACCTGGTCTGTAAAGTGCAAGAACGGCAATAATATCCTCGAAGTTTGATGGTTTAAGTCTTTTATTTAAATCTTGCATACCATCTGATTCTATTTGGAATAGCCCGATTGTATTACCTGTTTGAATTAAATCATAAACACCTTTATCATTTACATCTGCTGTAATAAAGTCTATTCTTTTTCCATGTCTTTTCTCAATTAGTTTATTTGCTTCTTCAATTACTGTAAGAGTTTTTAATCCAAGGAAATCGAATTTAATTAAATCAACATCTTCAACATATTTACCATTATATTGAGTGGCTAGGGTATCTAAACCTGATGGTTTAAATAGTGGTGTTTTATTCCATAAAGGTTCATTTGAAATAACAACACCCGCTGCGTGAGTTCCTGCATTTCTATTTAGTCCTTCAAGTGCTAAAGCATATTCCCAAACTCTAGCTGATTGGGGATCTGAATCACAAAGTTCTTTTATTTTTGGTTCTTTTAAATAAGAGTTTTCTAAATTAATACCTAATTCATCAGGAATTAATTTTGCCATAGCATCTGCTTTTGCATAAGGCATATCTAAAACTCTTGCTACATCTCTAATAACACCTTTTGCTAATAATTTACCAAAAGTAATAATTTGTGCAACATTGGCTCGTCCATATTGTTGTACAACATAATCAATTATTTCACCACGTCTTGCTTGACAAAAATCCATATCAATATCAGGCATTGAGATTCTTTCAGGGTTTAGAAATCTCTCAAAAAGTAAACCATAAGGCATAGGGTCAATATCTGTAATTGCAAGTGAAAATGCAACTAATGAACCAGCAGCAGATCCCCGTCCTGGACCAACTGGAATTTTCATTTGTTTTGCAACAATAACGAAATCCCAAACAATAAGCATATATCCAGGAAACCGCATATCATTAATAATATCAATTTCAACTTGAAGTCTATCTTTGTATTCTTGATGCTTAGATGGATCAACAATTTTAAGTCTTTCTTCTAAACCTTTCCAACACTCGTGAATAAATAAAACTTTATCATTTTCAAGTGAATACTCAAGCTCAGGTTCTGGTAAAACAAGATTATCAATTTCAGACTTTTGTCTTGTAAATTTAAAGTTTGGAGGTGTTGGATCACCTAATTTTATCTCTAAATTACATTTATCTGCAATTTCTTGAGTTGCTGCGATTGCTTCTGGAATATCTGCATAAAGTTTTTCTATTTGCTGTGGTGTTTTTAAATAAAATTCATGAACACTATGTCTTAATCTATTTGGGTCATCATAAAGTTTATTCATGGCAATACACATAAATGCTTCATGCGCATCTGCATCTTTTTGAGTTAAATAATGTGTATCATTTGTAGCTACAATTTTAATGCCAGTTTCATGAGCTAATCTTAATAATGGATCATCAATAAAATATTGGTCATCAATACCATGTCTCATTATTTCTAAATAAAAATCATCACCAAATATTTCTTTGTATTCTAAAGCTGCCGCCTTAGCACCTTCATATCCTTTTGCTCCATTTTTTACATTTCTTTCATTTTTAGTATTTAAGTGCCAACTTACTTCACCTTGTAAACAAGCAGCAGAACAAACTAAACCAGCAGAATGGTCTTTTAATAATTGTTTATTAATTCTTGGGTAATAATAAAAACCATGCATGTAAGCTTGTGAGCTTAGGAACATTAAGTTTTTATAACCTTCCTGATTTTTGGCATATAGACATAAATGGAATCTTTGTCTTGTAGTTTTATCACCAATTTCCTCATTATTATGAATATAAGCTTCCATTCCAATAATAGGTTTGATTCCTTCTGCTCTCATTGCATTATAAAAATCAATTGCCCCAAAAAGGTTCCCATGATCTGTCATTGCAACAGATGTCATTCCCATCTCTTTAACTTTTTTTGCTAGAGGTTTAATTTTATTTGCACCATCAAGTAATGAATATTCTGTATGTAAATGTAAATGTGTAAATTGTGGTGTTTCTGACATATATAATCTTTAATATTTATTTTGAATTTTAAAGCTGATTATATCTTAAAGTATTTGTGTGCCTCTTTAAAACCAAGATTAAAACACTCTTCTAATTCTTTAAATGTATAAAGAGAAAAACCTCTAATATGATTTGAACCTAAATAGTGGTGAGTATTTTGTATTGAGTGTTTATTATTTTCATATAGTTGTGTGAAAATTTTTCTTTTTACTATTTTTAAAGGGTTGAATTTTGGTTTAAGTAGAGAATACTTTCTTGGAAATAAATCAATTGCATAAATATCATAGTTTTTATTTTCTAAAGGTTTTATTGGAATATTATCAAATAATCCACCATCTATTAAATACATATTTTCATATTTTACAGGTTTAAATAGTGGAACCAAAGCACTTGATGCCATACATAAAGTAAGTGTATCTCCAGTATTAAAATAATGAAGTCTTTTTTCTTTTGTATCATAAGCACTTACATAAACAGGCTTTTTAATATCTTCAAGTTTAGAAATTGGTAAAAGTTCTTTTATGATTTTATTTGATGTATCAATTTTTAATAAGCCATTTTTGAAATAATTAAATTTTAAAGCTTGCCTTATCTCTTTTGATGCAAATATTTTTAGTTGTTCTTTTGCTGAAACTCCACTTGCATGAGAGCATGAAATAATTGCTCCAATTGAAGAGCCACTATAAGCTTGAATTTGCATATTATGTTCTTCACAAAAATGTAAAAAACCAAGATGAAAGGCTCCTCTTGCAGCTCCTCCACCTAATGCTAATGCTAAATTCATTATTTTACTAATAAACCATTTTTTACATTTAAATATGTGTTTTCATTTGTAAGAATTTTTACAATTTCTAAAGCAAAATTCATAGCGGTTCCTGGTCCTCTTGATGTAATGATTTTACCATCAACTATTACGTCTTTATCATCATGGTAACCATCTAATCTAATTTTTTCTTCAAATCCTGGATAACAAGTAAAATTTTTATTTAAAACACCTGCTGTATGTAAAGCATATGGTGCTGCACAAATAGCGGCTATTCTTTTATTCTCTTTTTTCATATTTTTTAATATATTTTGAACATCTTCATTTTGAGCTAAAGTATAAGCATTTGGTAATCCACCAGGTAAAACAATCATGTCATAGTTATTTGGGTTAATATCATTTATTAAGTAATCTGCTTTAATCGTAATATTATTAGCTCCAATTGTAAGAATTTGTTCAACAGCAACAATTGTTACATCAATACTTGCTCGTCTACAAACATCAATAACTGAGATAGTTTCTATTTCTTCGAATCCATTTGAAATAATAATTATTAGTTTTGTCATAATGTATCCTTTTTTACTTTAAGTATATTAAAAAGCTGATTAAATCTTATATAAAAAAAATATGGATAAAAAGTTATTATAAACTCATTAAAAAAGCAATTTTTCAAGAGTATCTAAGCAAATTTTAAATAAAATTTAGCCAATTAGTAAAAGGGGTTTTTATGTTTAAAAGTATCTATAAAGTAGGTTTGATGACTACTTTGTTATTATTTGTACTATCTGGATGTACTCAATATAGAGTTCTAGATAATAATACAAAAGAATGGAACAAGGTTCAAACAACAAAAGAAAGATTAGCTATTGCTGCTGATGAAGAGGAATTTGTTACTACGCAAAGAACTTTAGAATCCACTATTACCTCTTTAGCAACTCAAATGCTAAGAAATAAAAAGATGAATACAAATAAACCTATTATTATTACATCATTTGTAAGACTAGATCAATTTAAGAAAACATCAGAATTTGGAAGAATTATTAGTGAGAGTTTAATAAATGAACTTTCAAATAGAGGTTTTAATATTATTGAATTTAGAGGAAGACTTGCTGTATCTGTTAATGATAAAGGTGAGTATTTTATGACTAGAAAATCTAATGAATTAAAAGGCGAAATTCCTAATACTTATGTTGTTGTAGGAACTTATTCTAGACAATTTGGGAAAGTAATAGTTAATACAAGAGTTATTGATAACATTACTGGGAAAATAATTACAAGTGCAAGAGCAACCTATCAACATGGAAAGGTAAATGATTGTTTAATTTTTAAAGATTGTAGACCTTCTAGAAATATCAAGATTATAAAAGAACATAATTAGATGATATTTTTACACTTTAAAAAAATGAAGATATTTATATTTTCATTTTTTTTAATGTTACTTTTTACTTCTTGCTCACATAAAAATCCATTAAATGGAACAAATGATTTTCATTCTTTAGTATCTAATCTTGTGGATGAATCATCAAATAAAATTAAACAAAAACTCCAAATAAGTGATATTGTACTAGTATCAGATTTTGTAAACTTAAATGATTTAACTAATAAATCAGAATTAGGATTCTTACTTTCTAGTATGTTAAAAGATAGTTTAGTATCCTTAGATATTATTGTAAGAGAAGTAGAATTTGCAAAACAGTTTCAACTAGGTAAAAAAGGTTTTAATGTATTAATTAGAGATAATAATAAAATACTTTCAAATGCTGTAGAAGAAGAAAGATATGCTGTTGTTGGAACTTATTCAATTACAAGTAAAAGTTTAAATGTATTTATTAAATTAATCGATATTAGAACAGGACATATCTTAGCTTCATCGTTTGAAAGAACAGCAATTGATGAAGAAATTTTACAACTTGAAGGCGAAGGACGAACTCAAACTCTTCGACCTCATGTTGTTTTATAAAATATCTTGAATTAGGAATTGAGGTTTTACTTCACCTCTAAATTCATTTTTACTAACTGATACTACTAGTTTAAGATTCTTTTGTAAATTAGTATTTGAATCATTAAATTTTAAAGCTTCAAATATTACTCCATCACTATTAAGTGTTAATTTTAAGTGATTTTTATCTTTACCTATTAAATCATATTTTACTAAAGTAGCATTTGATATTTGAAATATTGGTCTATGATTTTCTAATCCATAAGGTTCAAATTTTTCTATAATATCTAAAAACTCAATATCAACAGAAGCAACATCAAGCTCTCCTAAAGTAATAGGATCAATATGAAGTTTATGTTTATGTTGTTCTAACTCTTCATTTATGATTTTTTTAAACTCTTCAAGATTTTCAATTTTTAAAGCAAGTCCTGCAGCATTTTTATGTCCACCAAAACCTAATAATAAGTGTGAGGCTTTAGTTATTATTGTATGAAGATTAATATCTGCATTTGCTCTTGCACTACCTTTTGCAATACCATCTTTTATTGAGAAAATAAAGGCAGGTTTTTTATGTGCATTTGATAATTTTGATGCAACTATTCCAATTACACCCTCATGCCAATGCTCACCCCATACAATAACTGCATTATCATTTTCATTTGTTTTACTTTGTGCTTTGTTTGAAATATCTTCTTGTAAGGCTTTTCTGTAATTATTTAACTCTTCTAATTCTTGTAAAGATGAGTTTGCATTATATGAAGTTTTTGATAATAAAAAATCTAAGGCAATTGAAGCATCTTCCATTCTTCCTGCACTATTTATTTTAGGTGCAATAAAAAATCCAATATCATCAGAAACTAGAACTTTTTTAGCCATTACTTCATTTAATTTTTTAAATGCTTCTCTTTTTGAAGTTTTTATCTTTTTTAAACCACTTTTTACAAGAGTATAATTAAGTGCAGTCATAGGCATAATATCAGCAACAATAGCAACACAAAGTAAATCTAAGTATTCACCCATATTAACATCTGCATTTATCTCTTTTTTAATTGCAGCACATAAATACCATGCAACTTGAGCCCCACAAATCTCTTTAAACTCAAAAGTACAATCTTCTTGTTTAGGATTTATTATTGCAAGTGCATAAGGAACTTCTTTTCCAACAGTATGATGATCTGTAATAATTAAATCAATACCTTTTTCTTTTAGCTTTAAAGCAGCCTCAATGGCTGATATTCCATTATCAACAGTAATTACAAGTCCACTTTCAATCATATCAACAATTTTTACAGATAATCCATATCCATGAGTAAATCTATTTGGGATAATATGATTAACTTTTACATTTATTGATGTAAAAAAATCAACCATAATAGTTGTAGAAACAACACCATCTACATCATAGTCACCAACTATAGTGATTTGTTCATTATTTAAAATTGCTTGTTTAATTCGTAAAGAGGCTTTATTTATATCTTTGAAGTTATCAGGAGAAGGGATATTGGCTAGACTAGAATATTGATTATTCTGGTGTCTAGCCGATAGTAGTTCAAAAAGTCTATTTTTTGTAACTTTTGACATTAATCTTTTTTATTAGCTTGTCTAACAAACTCTAAAATAATAGGGTTTGGAGTTTCTAAATGTGAAGTAAACTCAGGGTGGAATTGAACACCTACAAACCAAGTATGGTCTTTAATTTCAACTGCTTCAATTAATCCATTTGATTCACCAGAAATAGTCATTCCTGCTGCTTCTAATGCATCTTTATATTTAGGGTTTGCTTCATATCTATGTCTATGTCTTTCAAAATAAACATCATCATTTCCATAAGCTTTTTTAAGGTGAGTTCCTTTAGCTGGTGTAAATGGATATTCACCTAATCTCATAGTTCCACCCATTGGTGATTTATGAGTTCTTAATTGTTTTTGACCACTTTGATCCATAAACTCATCAATTAAGTAAATTAATGGGTTAGGAGTATTTTCATCAAATTCAATTGAGTTTGCATCTTCAATACCTAATACATTTCTAGCATATTCAATTACTGCTAATTGCATACCTAAACAAATTCCTAAGTAAGGGATATTATTTGTTCTTGCATATTCAATAGCTTTTAATTTACCTTCAACACCTCTGTGTCCAAATCCACCTGCAACTAAAACAGCATCAGAGTTTCCAATAATATCATAAGCTCCAACATCTTCGATTCTTTCAGAATCACACCAATGAATATTTACTTTAGTGTTAAGATGTGCTCCTGCATGAATTAGAGCTTCTGTTAATGATTTATATGATTCTTTTAATTCTAAATATTTACCAACAAATGCTATTGTTAATTCATCTTGAGGAACTAAAATATTTTTTACTAAAGTATCCCATTTACTCATATTTGGTTTAATTTTAATATTAAAATGATCAGATAAAGGAGTTAAAATTCCTTCTTTAATAAAATGTAATGGAACTTGATAAATTGATTGTGCATCACCTGCTTCAATAACTGCATTATTGTCAATATCACAAGACATTGCAAGTTTTTCTTTTAAGTTTTTAGGTAATGCTTTTTCAGTTCTACATACTAACATATGTGGAGTAATACCAATTCTTCTTAATTCTTGTACAGAGTGTTGAGTTGGTTTTGTTTTAAGCTCACCTGCTGCTGCAATATAAGGAATTAACGTTACATGAATATTCATTGTATTAGTTTTTGGTAACTCATGTCTGATTGCTCTAATAGATTCCATAAATGGTAATCCTTCGATATCTCCAACTGTTCCACCAAGTTCTACTATTAAAAATTCATGACCTTCTGCGGCTGCATAAATTCTTGATTTAATCTCATCAACTACGTGAGGAATTACTTGAATCGTTTTACCTAAGTATCCACCTTCTCTTTCTCTAGTGATTACACTTTGGTATACTTGTCCTGTTGTAAAGTTATTCTGTGCTGTTAATGTTGTATCGATAAATCTTTCGTAGTTTCCTAAATCAAGGTCAGTTTCTGCACCATCTGCTGTTACAAAAACTTCACCGTGTTCAAGTGGACTCATTGTCCCTGGATCTACGTTTAAATATGGATCGATTTTTAACATAGAAACTTTAAATCCAGATTGTTTTAAAATAGTTGCAATAGAAGCAGCAGTTATCCCTTTACCTAAAGAGCTTAGAACCCCACCTGTTACAAAAATGAATTTTGTCATGTTAAATACTCCAATGAAAATTGTTAATTAGTTATATATATTTCGCGATTATATCTAAGTTCAGTTGATATGTAAGTTAAGTAAGAGTATTTTTACGCTTAGATAAGTTTATATAATATTAACTTACCCAGCATATTATTTATTTTAATTTATCAGCACGAGGGTAGATAAATACAGCTTGTCTTAGAACAGAAACTCTTTTAGGATCTTCAATTGCATAAGCTCTTAAAGTTACTTTTAAAGGTGTGTCTTTTGTTAAATCATTTACTAATACTTTATTAGTTTCAAGTACCATAACTTTTTTAACAAGTTTTCCAGGATTTAAAGTAAATGGTTTAAATCTTTTTATTTCAATATCTTTATTTCCAACAACTTCAAGTTCATATGTTAAAGGTTTATCTTCTGTATTTTGGAATAATAATACAAAGTTATTTCTTACTACATTACCTTCTTTTATTGAATAAAGCTGTGTAGTTTTATTAATATTTAATAACATATACTCTTTTTTTGAACCCATTACAAATAATAGTGCTACAACTAAAAGTAGTGCAACAGCATACATTATTGTAGACTTTCTTATCATTTTAGTAGGAATGTCTTTTTTAATTGCATTTGTACTTGACCATTGTACAAGTGAAGGTTTTCCAAGTTTCCCCATAACCGTTGTACAAGCATCAACACACTCTAAACAGTTAATACATTCTAATTGTAAACCTTTTCTAATATCAATATGTGTAGGACAAACAGTAACACATGATTCACAAGTAGTACATTCATTATTTGGATTTGGTAAATCTTTTGCTTTAAAAATGATTTTTTCTTTATCACCATTATAAATTTCACCACCTCTATTTGTTGAATAAATAGCTTGGTATGTGTCATCATCATATAATACTGATTGAACTCTTGAGTAAGGACATACGTAAATACAGAAATCTTCTTTTAACATAACAACATCATAAATTAAAAAACCTGCAATTGTTAAAACAATTCCAATTAAGAACATATGCTCAGAAGGGTTTGAAATATAGTTGAAAAAATCTTCTGGAGGAATAAAATACCACATAAAATTTGATGCAACAAGTAGTGATAAACATGACCAAATGATAATAGCGATTACTTTTTTAGAAGCATTTGTAGCTTTTGACCAATCTGGTTCTTTTTGTTTATTTTTAATTCTTTTTAGGCCTAGAAGTTTAGATTCGATTAAATCTCTAAATATAACTCTAAAAATTGTTTGAGGACATGCCCATCCACACCATGCTCTACCACCTAAAGAAGTAGCAGCAAAAATACCTAAGAATAAAAGCATTAATAAAAAAGGCATTAAATATAGTTCTTGCATATCAAATGCAGTTCCTAATAAATGTAATTGTTTTTTATCAAATGATAATAAGAACATATGGTGAGAACCAATAGTGATAAAAGGTAAAGTTAATGCAATAATTGTAGCTATTACATAACCATAATACCTTTTTATTCGGTAGGGAGTTTTACTTAAAAATTTATTTTTTTCTTTCACGATAAGACCTTTATAATTTATCTTGAAGTAATTTTATATAAATTAAACTTATAATTTACATAATAAAATTATAAGTAAAACTTATGATTCTTAGATTATTCTACTTAGTTCCCATAATCCTTGCAAATTCTTCTGTTTTGATTTTTATCTCTTCTTTAATATTTTCAAAATTCATATTTTTAAACTCACAAAGTTCTGGATAATCTAAGATAATCTCATCAAAACTTTTTAGAATCTCTTCTAAAGTATCTTTAGAAATTGTTGGAATATTTAACTCTTCAATTAGTTTATCATCATATTTTTTATCTTCTCTTTTGAAAATAACTGGTTTATTTCCACAAGAAATTGACTCTAATGCTGTTTGTAATGACGCTGTTAATAAATATTTACTATTTTGAATCGTTTCTACATACTCTTCTTCATCTATTACATTTGAAAAATGTTCAGTAAAGATTTTTTCATTTCCTAAGAAGAAGTAATGTCCCATTAATAAATCAATATCATATTTTGAAGAGTTTGTAACTAAATCTAAAAAAAGATTATTATAGTCATCATCACCAAAAAAGATTGTTTTTTCTATTGAAGGATTTTTTACTTTAGTATAAATAGTTTCATCAACTAAAATTTTTGAAGTATCTTCTGCTACTGTATATAAAAGAGTACAAAACTCTTTCATATCTTTTTTCATTAATTCATTAGTTTCATCTGTATCTAAAACTAAAATATCTCTTTTTTCCATAATATTGTAAAGATTTCTTACTACATCAATATTTACATATTTTTTAACAGCTAATAAATCTTTTGCAAATGCTCCTGCTCTAAAATCAGATGTACATAAAATAGGGTTAAACTCTTTTAATGCATTTGCAATTGTTGCACATCTTTTTGTTGCTTCAAGACCAATGGCATGACCACTTTTTGCGTATAAATAAACTTGCATATTACTTCTCTTTTTTTTCTTTTATATTTATGTTTAAATGAATAATATCAATAGCAGATGGCGTAATACCTGAAATTTCACTTGCATTAAATAAAGTAGGTGGTCTAAACTTTTCTAATTTTTCAACTACTTCATTTGATAAACCTGCAATTCCTTTATAGTTAAAATCTTCAGGAATTTTTAGTTTTAGCATTTTTTGCATTTTTTCAATTTGTTTTTGCTGTTTAGCAATGTATCTATAATATTTTGCTTCAATAATAATTTGTTCTTTTAAATAAGCATCTACATCTGCAAAAGAAGGTACTAATTTATCAAATTTCTCTACATCTATTGTATTTCTACCGACGATATCAATAAGTAATGCTCTATCTTTAATTTTATCTTCACCAAGAGATTCTAAAAGGTCTAAATTCTCTTTTTTAGATGTAAACCACTCATTTGCCATAAAATCAACAGCTTGCTTTAAAACATCTCTTTTATTATCAACTTTTGCCATAGTTTCATCATCAATTAATCCAAACTCATGACCATATTTACTAAGTCTTAAATCAGCATTTTCTTCTCTTAGAAGAAGTCTATATTCAGCACGTGAAGTAAACATTCTATATGGTTCACTAGTTCCTTTTGTAACTAAATCATCAATTAAAACTCCAATATAACCCTCATCTCGTCTTAAAATAAATGGTTCTTTTTCATCAATTGCTAAAGCTGCATTAATTCCAGCCATTAGCCCTTGTGATGCTGCTTCTTCATAACCTGTTGTTGCATTAATTTGACCAGCATTATAAAGGTTTTTAACTTTTTTAGTTTCTAAAGTATGTTTTAATTCTGTAGGATCTACATAATCATACTCAATAGCATAACCATATCTAATAATTTTTGCATTTTCTAAACCTGCAATTGAGTGAATCATTTGTTTTTGAACATCAATTGGTAAAGAAGTACTAAGCCCATTTACATAATATTCTGTACACATTGAAGTTTGTGGTTCTAAGAATAATTGATGTCTATCTCGTTCTGCAAATCTATTTACTTTATCTTCAATACTTGGACAGTATCTAGGCCCTGAACCTTTGATTTGTCCTGTAAATAGTGGTGCTCTATCAAAATTTGATGTAATAGTTTCATGTGTATCTAAATTTGTATATGTGATATAACATGGATATTGAGTAGGATTAAACTCTTTTTTATTTGTTCTAAAAGAAAAAGGTGCAGGTCTTACATCTCCACCATGAGCATCCATAACATCAAAGTTTATTGATGAACCATCAAGTCTTGCAGGTGTTCCTGTTTTTAATCTTCCAACATTTAATCCTAAATCTTTTAATTGATTTGATAATGTTGAAGATGGTAATTCCCAAGCTCTTCCTGCATCATAAGTATTTTCACCTATGTGAATAAGTCCTTTCATAAAAGTACCAGTTGTGATAATTACTTTTTTAGATTCAAACTCTTCACCAAGTTTAGTTTTTACACCATAAACTTCATTTTCATTTTTTACTAAAAGATTTGATACTTCATCTTGATAAATTTCTAAATTAGGACTATTATGACAAACTTTTCTCATATACTCTCTATATTTATCCATATCAATTTGTGCTCGACTTCCTTGAACTGCTGCACCTTTTGAACCATTTAATATTCTAAATTGGATTCCAGTTACGTCTGTACAAAGACCCATTTCTCCACCGATTGCATCAAGTTCTCGAACTAAGTGACCTTTAGCAAGTCCTCCAATAGCAGGATTACATGAAGCTGCACCAATTTGTTCTACTAGCATAGTAATTAATAAAGTCTTTTTCCCCATTCTTGCACTTGCAAGTGATGCTTCAATACCAGCATGACCACCGCCAACTACGATTACATCATATTCCATTTTTTGCCTTTTTGATTTTCTTTTAAATTATATAGTTTATTGTATTTTTATGTTTGATATTCAATATAGTTTATTAAAAAGTTTTAATAGTTTAAAGTCAAGTATTTAAAATTGGCTTCTTAACATATTTTGGATATTATACCTAAATTTTATCAAAAGGTTTTTTAAGTGTTTACAGGTCTAATAAGAGAGATGGCAAAAGTTGTAAGTTTCAAAAATAATTTCTTAACATTACATGCAAAATATACACCAAAGATAGGGGATTCTATTGCTGTTAATGGTGCATGTTTAACAGTTGTTAAATTTACAAGTGATACTTTTACAGTTGAGTTATCACCAGAATCTCAAAATATCCTTGCAATGGAAAACTATAAAAATGAAGTGCATATTGAACCTGCTATGATGATGGGTGATAGATTTGAGGGTCATATTGTTCAAGGTCATGTTGATTGTCTTGGGACAATTAGTTCTATTAAAAATAATGGTAACTCAACAGATTTTTTTGTATCTTTGCCAAGTACTTATTCTAAGTTTATTATCCCAAAAGGTTCTGTTACAATTGATGGAGTATCTTTAACAGTAAATGATGTAAAAGATGATACTTTTAGACTTACAATAATTCCTCATACTATTAAAAATACTTTATTTAATAGATATAAGGTTGGAACAAAAGTAAACCTAGAAACAGATATGTTTGCTAGATATGTTTATAATATGTTTAAAAAGGATAATGATAAAAAATTATCTTGGAATGAAGTTGATAAAATAATGGCTAATTATTAGCCTTTTTATCACTTCTTGAGTTTTCTTCATAAATATAGAAGTATTTCTTTTCTAGTACATTTGCATAAGGTTTAATCTCAGCTATTTGCATATCTGGATATTTAGTAACTTTAGTAACTTTACCAACTTTTAAGCCCTCAAAGAAAATATTATCCATTCCTGATGTAATTATTTCATCACCAACATTTACTTTTGCCCAAATAGGAATATATTTAATTACTACATTTCTAATATCATTTGATGACATAAAAATCCCAGGTATTTTGTTTTTACCTATAAATACAGCATAAGAAGATTTTTTATTACCATTTAATAAAGCAACCGCTCTATCATTTTCCCTTACAACAATACCTGCTGCATAGTTTTCTGTAATCAATCCTAAAATTGTGTCATCTTTTTTTTCGTGATCTAACCATACTTTTGTAAAATCATTATAATTTATATATGACAAAACTTTTGTTATTGTAACTTTTGATTTATCTTCATTTAGATTAATAGATGTAATTAATTCATTAATTGAGTCAAGTTTTTTTTGGCTTGTATTGTAAAGTATTTTATACTCTAATAAGTCATTGTTTTCAGCTCTTAATCTTTCGATATTTGAAGCTTGACTAAAGTATTTTTCAACTGTTGTTGAAATACTAATTACTTTATTGATATAGGCTAGTTTTAAGTCATTAAAGATTGTTAATTTCTTTACAACTAGTTTATCTAAATCAAAAAGATAAGATAAACTAATTATAATAAGAAGGATAAAAAATAGAAGTTTACGCATTAGTTATTAGTTTAAGTAAAGCGTCCTCATCAAGTACATTGCTTGTACCATAAGCAACAGCTAATAATGGTTCATCACAAACTCTAACTGGTAATTTAATAATATCAGCTAAATAAGTATCAAGACCTCTAATTAAAGCGCCTCCACCTGTTAATACAACACCGTTATCAACAACATCGCTTGCTAAATCTGGAGGCATATTTTCTAATACACTTTTAACAGCTGAAACAATCTCTTTTAATGGCTCTTTAATAGCAGCTCTTACACCTTCACTACCTAGTTCTATACTAGAAAGTAAACCTGAATTATCTCTACCTTTTACAGTGATTTTTAATTCAGTATCTAATTTTATTGCTGTTCCAATTTCAATTTTAATAGTTTCAGCAGTTCTTTCACCAATATAAAGATTGAAGTTTTGTCTAACATGTTCAATAATAGATTTATCAAACTTATCACCAGCAACTTTAATTGATTTACATAAAACTAAACCACCTAAAGAAGTAACTCCAATTTCAGTAGTACCACCACCAATATCAACAACTACATAACCAGATGGATCAGATACAGGAATTCCTGCACCAATAGCTGCTGCCATTGGTTCTTCTACTAAAAATACTTCTCTTGCACCTGCGCTCATTGCTGATTCTTCAACGGCTTTTCTTTCAACTTGTGTAATTCCATAAGGAATACAAATAATTATTCTAGGACGGATAAAAGATTTTCTTGAATGTGCTTTTTCAATAAAATATCTGATCATTCTTTCTGTCATTTCAAAATCTGCAATTACACCATCTTGCATAGGTCTTACAGCTTGAATATTTAGTGGAGTTTTCCCAATCATTTGTTTTGCTTCTTGACCAACTGCTAGGATTCTATCTCTACCAAATTTATCATTTTGAACTGCAACAACAGAAGGCTCGTTTATTATAATACCTTTTCCTCTAACTGAAACAATTGTATTTGCTGTACCTAAGTCAATTGCCATGTCATTTGAAAAAAGACCTATTAATTTATCTAAAAACACATATTATCCTTTATCCTATTTTAGGTTCTTCTATTTTAAGAACTACATTTTTTGTAATTGTAATTGTTTTATCTTTGTAATTTGGAAGATCAAACATAATATCTAACATTATATCTTCTAAAATAGATCTTAAACCCCTTGCCCCTGTTTTACGCTCAATTGCAAGTTTTGCAAGCTCTTTTAAAGCATCTTTTTCAAATACAAGTTTAACATCATCCATTTCAAAAAGTTTTATATACTGTTTAATTAATGCATTTTTTGGTTCAGTTAAAATATGAACCATATCATCTTCTGTAATTTCATTTAATGTAGCTAACATATGAAGTCTACCTATTAATTCAGGAATTAGACCATATTTAACTAAATCATCTGTTTCTACTTTTGAAAGTAGTTCTTTAGACTCTTTTTTATCTTTTTTATCTTGATTAAAGCCTAAAACATTAGCACCTTCTTTTTTCTTGATGATATCTTCTAAACCATCAAAAGCTCCACCACAAACAAATAAAATATTTGTTGTATCAACTTGAAGTGCATCTTGTCCAGGGTGTTTTCTTCCACCTTTTGCAGGTACATTTACAACAGCACCTTCAACGATTTTAAGAAGTGCTTGTTGTACACCTTCTCCTGAAACATCTCTAGTAATTGATCTGTTTTCACTCATTCTAGCAACTTTATCAACTTCATCAATAAAGATAATACCTCTTTGAGCTTTTTGTATATCACCACCTGCTGCTTGAACAAGTCTTGTAACAACATTTTCAACATCATCACCAACATAACCAGCTTCAGTTAAAGATGTAGCATCGGCAATTGCTAAAGGAACATCAAGATATTTAGAAATAGTTTGAGCTAATAAAGTTTTACCTGAACCTGTTGGTCCAATTAATAAAACATTTGATTTATTTAACTCTGTGTCATCATCGATTTCATGATGTCTAAAGATTCTTTTATAATGATTGTATACAGCAACTGATAAAACTTTTTTAGCAGTATCTTGACCAATAACATATTCATCTAAAATTGCTTTTAATTGTGCAGGTGTTCTTAATTTTACTTCTTCTTGAACATCTTCACTTGTTGTAATATTAGAATTTTCATCTATAGCACCATTCATAATTTCATTTGCTGCACCAACACAAGATTTACATATACTTGCATTATCACCAGCAATTACGGGATTATCAATTGAATCAGTTGCCCCACAAAAGTCACATATTATCTTACTCATTATTTACCTATTTCTTATTTTCTATTGTAAGGAATGCCTCTTTTTGTTTCTAAAACAAAATTAGCTAATTCTTTTACATATTTATTTTCACTAGTTTCAAGTAATTCATTTGCCGCTTCTGAAAGAGGTTTTGCAGATTCAAAAAGATTTTTATAAGCAGCTTTTATAGCATTTATATCATCTCTATTTTCAAATCTTCTTCTTAATCCATTCAGATTAAGACCTCTTAATACAGCTTTATTACCCTCAGCTAGACAAAATGGTGGAATATCTTGAGTTACAACAGAACCCCCACCAACCATTACTTGTGTACCTATTTTACAAAATTGGTGAATTGGTGTTAATCCACCAATTACAACAAAATCATCTATTTCAACATGACCAGCTAATGTAGCGCAGTTTGCGAATACACAGTTATTTCCAACTATTACATCATGTGCAACATGAGTATATCCCATAAATAGGTTATTGTTTCCTATTTTAGTGATAGACCCACCACCTTTTGTTCCTGGATTAAATAGTGTAAATTCTCTAATTGTATTATTATCACCAATTATAAGTTCTACATCTTCTCCATCAAATTTAAGATCTTGAGGAATTGTTCCAATAGCTGCATGTGAAAAAATATGATTATCTTTACCAATTGTAGTTTTCCCATCAATAACTGTATGAGAATCTATTTTAGTTCCATCACCAATTGTAACTTTTGAACCAATAATTGTGTAAGCACCAATTGTGATATTATCACCTAAAATAGCACCTTCTTCAATTATCGCTGTTTTGTGAATATTATTCATATTATTATTTATCTACTACCATTGCTTTTAATTCAGCTTCTGCAACAAGTGCATCATCAACATAAGCTTTACCTTCAAGAACAATTAAAGTACCTCTTAATTTTTTAACTTCGATTCTATACTCTAATTTATCACCTGGTTTAACAGGAGTTCTAAATTTTGCTTTGTCAATACTCATAAAATAAATAACTTTATTTTTTAATTCTTCGTTTGTTAAGTCATTGCTTTTTAACGCTAAAATTCCACCAGCTTGAGCCATTCCTTCAAGAATTAAAACTCCAGGATATATTGGATGTCCAGGAAAGTGTCCCATAAAAGCTGGTTCACTAATAGATATATTTTTAAAACCTACAATAGTTTTACCTTTTTCCATATCTGTGATTCTATCAACTAATAAAAATGGGTATCTATGAGGAAGTATTTCTTGAATTTCTGTAACATTTAACATATATTGTCCTAAATTGTTTATTAATAACGGATATTGTATCCAAAAAAAAATTAGTTTTGAATTATCTTTGCAACATTTTTTGAACTTCCATTTTGTAAGTATTCTCTTAGTATTTTAGAGTTGTCAAAAAATAACTTTTTATTCATTGTTTTATAATCTTGTAATAGATTTTCTAAATTCACATCTTCTTGTAAAAACTCTTTATGAATTGGATTTTTTCCCATTTTTTCAAAGAAGATATTTGCTAAACCAACATAGTTTAGTTTCACAAACATTTTTCCAATAAAAAAATCAAACTTTTTTGCAATATACGATAGAGTAAATGGTGTTCCAATTAAGGCAGCTTCAAGTGTTGCAGTACCAGAACAAATAAAAGCATACTCTGCTTCTTGCAGTGTTTTATGAGCTTGTGTAGAAATTGTAAAAGAAGATATATCGCCATAAACTTTTTCTATGTATTCTTTATCAAATTTTGCAGGAATAATTAAAATATGCTCTTTATTTGGAATTTTTTTAGCTAATTCTTTAAATATTGGCATATGATTTTTAATTTCAGTTTTTCTACTTCCTGGCATAAATGCAATTTTTCCACTTTGTGTAAGTTCTTCTTTAAAATTATGAATTTCATCAAGTAAAGGATGTCCGACATAAGTTATTTTATTTTTATCTAAATAGATTTCTTTTTCAAAAGGAATAATTGAACACAACTTAGTACAAAACTTTTCAAGCTTTTTAACTCTACCTTTTTTCCAAGCCCAAGCTTGAGGTAAAATATAATAAATAATTTCTTTTTTGGGATAAGTTTCATGAAGCTTTTTAGCTAAAGGTAAATTAAAACCAGAAGAATCCATAAGTAAAACTTTATCGCAATCTTTTGCTAATTCAACTAATTCATCTCTTAGTTTAAAAAAGAATCTTAATTTTTTTAAAGCATCAACAAAACCCATAATTGCTAATGCTGTTAAATCATATAAAGGATTTCCAAGCTCTTTATCAAAAACACCTACAAGCTCAACATCATCATTTAAATACTGTTTTAACTCTTTTAAATGAATATTTGAAGATGTTTCCATCGCGCAAACTAAAAGTTTCATATTATCTCTTCTTTTATATCTTCATAAGTCTGGGCATTTAACTCAATCTCATATTTTGCATCAACTACTTCATCTAAAACAATAATTGTTGATAAATCATAAGGATTATTTACAATTTGCTGTCTTACTTCTACTTCTGCATCAAAATCTAAAGGATTATACATAAGCTCTTTTATGCTTTTATATTCAGTTTGAGCAAGAGTATTAAATGTTTCTAAAGAGATGATTTTTACTTCTTCTCTATTTAAATAATGAATACCATCTTTTTCATACTCAATTCTTCCATTCATTTTATTTCTATTTATTGTTGAATAACACATAATATGTGATGGAACAATTTGTTTTGCTATTATTACTTTTGCACTAAGAAGTCGATAGTTTAAGAATCTTTGTTTAATTATTTTATATTTATCACCATTTTCTTCTAAGGCATTTCTTTTAATATATAACTCTAATCTTTGCTCAATTGATTCAGGTAAAATCTGCTTTGATATAGGATTAAACATTTCATCCATTATCTTTTTTTGTGCTTGTCTTTGTGCTGTTAAACCAAATAAACAACCACAATAATTTTGTCTATATAAAGAGTTTTCTTTTACTTTTTTACCTTGAATCTCTGCACCATTTCCTGCTTTATAATCTCTATAAATAAACTCTAATCCAGTTAAAGATGACAGATTATTACCAATTTTTTCAAGTTTTTCTTGAGATTTTTTAGGAGAAATTAAAAGAGTAGTAGTAAATTTATCATGTCCTAATTCTTGGGCTTTTTTTACAGTAGTATCAAGTCTATCATCATAACATACTGTACATCTATCACCTTTTTCAGGTAAGTGTTCCATCCCTTTAACTTTTTTCAACCATTCTTCTAGGTTGTAAGCACCTTCTATTAACTTAATTCCAAGACGTTTACATGAGTATTCAACATCTAAGTATCTTAATCTATATTCACTATAAGGATGAATATTTGGGTCATAAAAATATCCAACAAGTTCTTCATTTGGAAACTCTTCTTGAACTCTTTCTAAAAAGTAATGACTATCAACTGCGCAACAAATATGTACTAACAAAAATAACCTTCAATTATATAATTTATAGATATTATAGTAAAATAAATTAAAACAAAGGATTAGAGATAAAAAATATAGCTTTACTTTTTCTAATGATATTTCTCTTCACAGGTTGTTTTACGAGAACTCCACAAATTACATCAAGTGCTACAATACTTATAAAAACACCAGCTATGAAGTTTTATGATAAAGGTTTTATTTTTAAGTATGAAGATTATACACAAGTTCAAATATTTACAGCAGGCACTGTTATTTTAGATATGAAAATATATGAAGATAGAGTTTGTAAAAGTACTTTTGAATGTCAAGATTTAAAAACATTTAATAGAAATAATTTACATAAATCATATGATGATAGATTTTTAAAAGAGTTATTTGAAAGAAATCAAAAAGAAGTAGTTTTTAGAGATAAGGAAAATAGAATCTTAATTAAAATAAAAAGAGATTAGAATAGTTTAAACTGTTCTAATCTAATTCTCTTGGTTCTCCAAAATAGTAACCTTGAGAGTAATCTATACCTATTTTATTAACAACCTCATAAACACTTTTTGAATGAACAAATTCACCAATAGTTTGAATACCCATTTTTTTTGCAAAACGTATAATAGTTTTTGTAACAATCTGAGAATCTTTATTTATATCTATATCTTTTATCATAGAAGCATCAATCTTTAGATAATCAACTTTTAATTTCATTAGATATTCAAAATTTGAATAACCCGTTCCAAAATCATCAATAGATATTTTTGCACCATAAGATTTAATTTCATTAATAAAAGTTAATACTTCTTCAAAATTTTCAATACCTTCTGATTCTAATATTTCAAATACAATTCTATGGGCAAAATTATATTCTTTTAATTTTTTTATTATAGTTTTAGTAACCACTTCATTAAGAATATCTTGAACAGATAAATTTATTGATACTTGATATTCAGAGTTTTTAAATTTTTCAAAAGTTTTATCAAGCATAATTTTTGTAAGCTGAGGATATAGTTTATTTTTTTTAGCAAGCTCTAAAAAATGTATAGGAGAAATATACTCTCCATTTTCATCAAGCATTCTAATTAATGCTTCATATTTAACTATCTTCTTTGTTTTAGTTTCTACAATTGGTTGAAATAAAGGAACTATTCTATCTTGTGCAATAGCATCTTTTATTTTTTTTGACCATTTTAGGTTTTGCTCATATTCATGTTCTATATTCATAGAAGAATCATAAACTAAATATTTTTTCTTTTTCTTTTTTGCAAGTTTTAAAGCAATATCTGCGTTTGTTAATAAGTAATTATTTCCATTGGCAATTCCAATTGTAGCATTCATAAAAATTTCTGAGCCATTTACTAAAAATGTATCATTTTGAATGGCATTTGTTAAATGAAGAGCTAACTCTTTTATTTCATCATAGATGTATTCAGATTCACAGAATAATGCAAATTCATCAGCATGAAGTTTATGTAATACAGAATGAGGGGGTATATTTTGCTTTAAAATATTTGCAGTATTTTTTAGAACATCATCTCCAACTTTATCTCCATATAAATCATTTATCTCTTGAAATTTATCAAGATTAATCATCATTAATACAGCATTTTTTCGCTCAAGCAAGTTTTCAATTAATCTTTTTCTATTTGGTAGTTGTGTTAATTCATCATTATAAAATTGATATTCTAAAGAGTAGAGCATTTTATTAAATACTTCTTGCATCTCATCTATTTCTTTTATTTCATTATTTACATTAATTCTTTGTTTAACATCTTTATTATCAGATATTCCATTAATATCAGTAATAAATGTTTTAATAGGTTTTACTAAGTGTTTATCAAATTTTAGAAATAGGGCTATAAATATAATCACTGAAAAAACAATCATAAATACAATAAAAAAGTTTATTATAGAACCTAAGGATACTTTTAAGTCATTTATTGGATACGAAATATCAATTACTCCAAGGACTTTACCTTCTTGAGTTTTAGTATGACATTTAAGACACTCTTGTTTAGCAACAAGAGGATAATAATACTCAATAGTAGAATTCTTTACCATATGAATAGTATCATTTTTTTCTATAGCATTTTTAACATTAAAATTATTTTTTCTTGCGAATAAATCTTTTGGAATTTCACCATACTCTTTTGAAACTTCTTCACTTCTGTAAACATTTACAATCATATCTTCATCAATATTATTTACTCTTTGAATAATATTTTCTAATTCTTCTCTTGTCCAGCCTTTTGACATTGCTGAATATAATGTTTCAAAAATTAATAAGGTTGTTTTTTTTGCTTCTTCTTTCGTTAATTGTTCTAAAGCTTCTTTTTTCATAATTTGAGCATAAAAGAATGCAAAGGTAAGTGTTACAATAAGAGTGATTAAAATAATTTTAAGAATTAATTTCTTGTAAGTGATTTTCTTAGACATATATTCCCAATTGATAATTTAAATTAATTATTGAGAGTATATATCAAGTAAGCTTTAAAACTTACTTTTTTCTTAGGTGAGTATTATAATTTTTTTAGTTTTTTATAACCTTCTCTAATAAGTTTTAATAGAGGTTTTCTATATGAAGAAAATACATACTTTTTAATTTCATATGCAATTCTACCTTGAACATGAACTAATCCATATAGGTTACCAGCTGCAAACTTTCCACCAAGAGCAATAAGTATACCTTCTAGTTTAGGGTCACATTTAATTAGTTTTTTCTTTGCAATTAAATTTAAGATATTTTTACCTGCATTTGTACCACTGATTCTAGCAATAGTAACATTTGGAGGCATTATTTCACCTTTTTTATTTTTAATCTCAGCCATATCACCAATAGCAAAAATATTTGAATATTTTGTACTTTGCATATATTCATTTACAATGATTTGACCTCTACCATTTTTTTCAACATCTAATTCAGATGTAATAGTTGAAGCTTCAATACCACCTGTAAAGATAATAAATGAATGATAGATTTTTGTACCATTTGACAACTCTAAATGATCTTCATTACATTTTTGTAGTTTAGTATTTGTAATTACATTAATACCTAAAGATTTTAATCTCTTATGTGACATACTGATTAATTCAGGTGTTAAACCTGGAAGAATTGTATCAGAAGAACTTACAAGTGAAATTTTTAAGTTATCACAAGAGAAGTTACCTCTTTTAAAGAACATCTTAGAGTTATATGCCATTTCAGCAGCAATCTCAACACCAGATAATCCAGCTCCTACTACAACAATATGTGTATCATCACACTGTTTTGCTTCAAATTGAATTTTTTTGAAAAGTTGATTTTCAAAACTTTGTTTAAAAAACATTGCCCAATGAAGTTTTTTAATATCATGCGCATTATTAAGACCTGGAATTTGTGGAGGAAAAAATGTTCGTGTACCTGCTGCCATAACTAGATAATCAAATTCTACAATCTCTTTCTCTTCTGTAAAAATCTTTTTAGAATCTTTATCTATTTTTCGCACTTTTAGGTTTTTATACTCTAAATATGGGTGGTTTAATCCCATACATAATGTAGTTAAATCAATTGTAACATCTGCAATATTTGACTTATTTGCAATTAAATCATAAACCTCTGGCTGTAAGTTATGAAATGTATGTTTATCTATTAATGTTATTTTTATATTCTTGTTTTTTGCGAGTTCTCTTAGTGCATATATTCCAGCATATCCACCTCCAATAATTACAACTTTTTCCATGAAGTTTGGTCCTTTACTAAATACTTTTTTTATCTACAATTGTTTTATATATAATTCCTTATGTCTTATTATTAAAAAAATTGACAAAACAATCAATATGAAAATAATACAAGAAATTTATAGCTTAGATGTAGCGCGTTTTAAAATTATTGCTTATTCTATACTTAGGCATTTTAGGGTAAGATAAAAACTTGTAAATGTTAAAGATTTTATTTGCTTATGTGGATAAATGACACGATATTAAGGGTTTAAAATTACTAACATTATATATTAAAATCTACTTATTAAACTAAGCTTATAATATTACTTTAATAAGTTTTTATAATTAAATACTTATAGGAATAAAAATGAAATATGTTGGAGCACATGTAAGTGCAAGTGGAGGTGTTTATAATGCCCCAATTAATGCCTCAGCAATTGGCGCAAAAGCCTTTGCTTTATTTGTAAAAAATCAAAGACAATGGAAAGCAAAAGATTTAGAAACTAAAGTGATTGATAGATGGTTTTTAGAGTTAGAAAAATCAGGAATTCAAACTAAACATATCTTACCTCATGACTCATATTTAATCAACTTAGGACATCCTGTTGTTGAAAATAGAGAAAAATCACTTGATGGTTTTATTCATGAGTTAAAAAGATGTGAAATACTTAAACTTGATAGATTAAATTTTCATCCAGGTTCTCACCTTAGAAAAATTACAGAAGATGAGTGTTTAACTAATATCTCTGAATCTTTAAATAGAGCACTTGATGCAACAGCAGACAGTGATATAAAATTAGTAATAGAAAACACAGCAGGTCAAGGAAGCAACCTAGGATATAAGTTTGAACACTTAGCTCAAATCATTGATAAAGTTGAAGATAAAAGCAGAATGGGTGTATGTATAGATACATGTCATATGTTTACAGCTGGTTATGATATTAGAACTAAAGAAGCTTATGATAAAACATGGAATGACTTTGATAATATCGTAGGTAGACAATACCTAATGGGAATGCATATAAATGACTCAAAACCAGAACTAGGTTCAAAAGTTGATAGACATGATTCTTTAGGTGTTGGAAAAATTGGTTGGGATGCATTTAAATTTATCATGAATGATGATAGAATGGATGATATTCCTCTTGTATTAGAAACAATAAACGAAGATATCTGGGCTGAAGAAATTCAAGCTCTTTATGATTTAATTGAAAAATAGAAAATAAAATAAACTCTTTCGAGTTTATTTATTTAAATTCCATATACTTTATTTATAAAACTATTATTATTTTGTTCAAACTCATTTTTCCAAAAATCACTTAGCTTTTTATCAATAGGAATAAACTTATCATCTTGATATATTTTTACTAACTCTTCTTGAGCCTTTTTTACATTATTTTTTGCAGCAAAATCCAATAGTCTGATAGCTTTTTTGAAATCTTGTTTATTTCTATATTGAAAAGAAAGTTTATATGCAGCAATTGGGTCTACTTTTTCAACTTCTTCTAAAAGCTCAAGTGCTAGTTCTTGATTTTGTTTAACAAATACACCATTATTATACATATCTGCTAATAAAGCATTTGAATAAAAGTTACCACGTTCCTTTGCTAAAGTGTACTTAGCAAATGCTTCTTGGTGGTTACCTGCAATATAAGCATGGATTCCTGATCTTATTAGTGCTATTGAATTTTTATATGAAATCAAATCATAACAATCTATCTCAAACTCTTTATTTTCTGTTTTACATTCATTTGCTTGAGCTATTTCATTTGGTAGAACTTTTAAAGCTGCTTCATGATTTGCACAAGCTACAAAAAGTAGTGGCAAAAAACTTGCAACAATAAAACTTTTCATCCCAGTTTTAAACATTTGACTTCCTTTGATATTATAAGTGGCAGTATTATATTTTATTTTACCTTTTATTTTAGAAACAACATTATATTTACAATTTTTGTTCATAAATAGTTAAGATAAAATTTTGTATCATCATTCCAACATAGGAGTTAGCAATGATATTTATTGTATTGTTTTTATTTATAGGTTTTATAATTGTTTCTTTAAACATGTATAATGCCTCAAATATAGATGAAATTAAAAATTATTTGATTAAGCAAGAGTGTAATAATAAAGTATACTCAAAGGGTTCATATAAAGCTTTATGTGAAGATAAACTGTTAGAAATATCAAATAGTTTTAAAGTTGACATTGAAAATAACTCAAGAGTATTTAAATATAGTGAAATAAAAAATGCATCTATTGAAAAATTAGATATATTAATAAACAATGAACATAAAGTAAGTTTTAAAGATAAAGCAGAAGTAGATAACTTCTATAATGATTTAAACAAAAAAATAAAGAATTAGGATTATAGACAATAATGAAAGAAGTAATTGATTTTATAGAATCAAAAGATATTGAAAAAACAAATTTTTTCTCACAATTAAAATGTACAAAAGAAGAAGCATTAATTTTACAATATATAACAAAAGAGTATGTAGAAGGAAGAGATACACTTATTATAATAGATATATTAGGTGAATTTTATGATTTAAAAAAATTTAAACACTTAGAAAAATTAGATTTAATTAAATCACTATTAGAGTTTGGTTGGTTAGTTCAAATTTCATTTGATCAAATTAAATTAAGTGAGGTTTCAAAATTAGAGTTATTAAACTCAAGTATTAGTTTATCAAGCTCATATTTAAAACTAATAGAAAATGGCTCAAATGATTTTGTATTACCAGAAATCAAAAATTATAGTGATCATTTAGAGTATTTACAAGATCAGTTTTTTAAAATTGATTTAGCTCAACAATTAAATGTTGTAAAAAGAAACTTTGATGTAAATTCTCCTAGTTCAAATAGATTAAAATCAAAATTAATTTTATTAGAAAACAGAATCAAAGAGAGAATCAAAGTTACAAATAACTCAATAATGCTAGAAGATTTTTTTAAAGAAAATGAATTAAATGAACAAGAACAAACACTTTTCCTTGCACTATTAAAAGAAGAATATTCAGGTGGTGATGGTTCTATTAGAGATATGAATGCTTTAATTGAATTAATTTCAAGTGATGATTATGAGAAGATTAAATTTAGAAGTTTATTAGAAGAGAGTTCAACTTTAGTTTCTAATAATTTGATTGATTATGATGAGGTATTAACTGCATTTGGTGGAATCAATAGAAATTTCTATATTCCTGATGAAGTATTATATAAAATATCACATCCAACAAAGAAAAAAACAAGAGCTGGTAAAATCAAACTAGATTCTGTAATCAAAGAACAAGAAACTTTTGAGTTAATTAGTACAAATAAAAATCTTGATGATGTAGTATTAAATGAAAAAACAAAAGAGACTTTAAACGCTTTATTAAAACAAGTTGATAAAGAGGTTGTAAATAGACTTAAACTTTGGGGAATCAAAGATAAAAAAAGAGGAATTGAAGCCAAGATAATTTTTTATGGAGTAGCAGGAACTGGTAAAACTATAACGGCACTTGCTTTAGCAAAATCACTTAAAAAAGAAGTTCTAAGTTTTGACTGTTCAAAAATTTTATCTATGTATATAGGTGAAAGTGAAAAAAATGTTAGAAGTATTTTTGATAAGTATTATGAACTAAGAGAAAAAACAAAAGCTGAACCAATATTATTGCTAAATGAAGCTGACCAATTTTTAAGTTCACGTTCATCAGGTGCAGGAACAAGTACAGATAAAATGCATAATCAAATGCAAAATATTTTCTTAGAACAAATAGAAAGATTTGATGGAATATTAATAGCAACAACTAACTTACTTGAAAACTTAGATAAGGCATTTTCAAGAAGATTTAACTATAAAATTGAGTTTGTAAAACCAAATAAAGCACAAAGACTTTCTTTATGGGAAAAACTACTTCCATCAACTCTTCCTTTAGCTGAAGATTTTGATATTAATGAACTTGCTAAATATGAATTAACAGGTGGACAAATTGAACTTGTTATAAAAAATACTGCTTATAAAATTGCTGTTAGTGATGAACCAATCTTTAAAGTTGAAGATTTTAAAGAACAAATTACTAAAGAAGAAAAAGGTCAATTTGACAGTGAAAATAAAGTAGGTTTCTTCTAAAAATTAATATTATGGGAAAATGTAAATTATCATATGTTTTCTCATATTTATATTATACTTAAACGATAAAATTAGATGTTAATTTTAATATTTTAATAAAATATTGATTTTTTTTCTAATTCTTCTAATGATTTTTATATATTAATCTTATGTTTCTTTTGGTACCAGTTTTCTTTTTATACTTAGAAAAACATTAAGTTATAAGCTTACTTTTATTAGGTTAGATTATTATTTGCCTAAATATAAATTTTTGGCTATTTATTAGGACTTAGATATACTATAAGCCAGAAAAAAAATAAGAAAAATTCTATAGCTTTTAAAGGATATATAATATGACACACATGGAATTTGCCCATCCATATTTTGGTGCATTTGTGATGTTTATAATAACATTTGGTGCGTTTGGTGCGACTGTATGGCTAGCTAGATACGTTAGTAGAAAGATTGCAAGACTTGATACTGAGAAATTAAAGACAACATTATATGAGTGTGGACCAGAGGTTACGAAGCAACCAAATACAATATCTACACAATTTTATTTAATAGCTTTACTTTTTATCCTATTTGATGTTGAAATTATATTTATGTTTCCTTGGGCAATCAATTTTAAAATTTTAGGTTGGTTTGGTTTTGTGGAAATGTTACTTTTCATCACACTATTATCAATAGGGTTTTTATACGCATGGAAAAAAGGAGCGCTTGAATGGCACAGCATAAAATAAATTACTTACAAGATGGTGGTGCGCCAATTAAGTTAACAACTATTGATAAGTTAGTTAATTTTGGTCGATCAAACTCATTATGGCCAATGACATATGGATTAGCATGTTGTGCTATTGAAATGATGGCAACTGGTGCATCAAGATACGATTTTGATAGATTTGGTACTATTTTTAGAGCATCTCCAAGACAATCGGATGTTTTAATTATTGCAGGAACACTTACGAAAAAACATGCTGAATTTATGAGAAGATTATATGATCAAATGCCTGATCCAAAATGGGTAATCTCAATGGGTTCATGTGCAAATACTGGTGGAATGTTTAATACTTATGCAACAGTACAAGGTGCAGATAGAATCATCCCTGTTGATATTTATCTTCCAGGATGTGCGCCAAGACCTGAAACTTTACAATATGCTTTAATGGCTTTACAAAAAAAGATTAGAAAAGAATCAATTTTTAGAGCGCATAAGAAAAAGAGGTTAGTGTAATGAGACAATATACTCCAAAAGATGATGTACAAAGAAAATCACCGTTTTCAGATAGATTTTTTGTAAGTCCAACTGTTCCAAGACTTGAGATTTCATCTGATGAAATTTTTCAAGCTGATCTTGAAAAATTTCAATCAAAAATAAATGTTCAAGATGCATATATTGAACATACTCATTTAGTAATTCATATTAATAAAAATGCAATTGTTGAAGCAATGAAATTCTTAAGTGAAGAACTAGAATATGATATGTTAATTGAAATGTCTGCAATTGATTATTTAGCAGCAAGAGATGGATATGAATTATTCTATGAAATGCTTTCTATTTCTAAACATAAAAGACTTAGAATCAAGTGTTTTTTAAATAAAGATGAATCTGTAAATTCTATTACATCTATTTTTGATTCAGCTAATTGGTCTGAGCGAGAAATGTATGATATGTTAGGTGTAAAAGTTGATAATCATCCTAATATGAAAAGAATTATTATGCCTGATGATTGGTATGATCATCCACTTAGAAAAACTTATCCATTACAAGGTGATGAAGTGGCTTCTTGGTATGAAGTTGATAAGATTTTTGGAAAAGAAGCAAGAGATATTATTGGACCTGAACAAAGAGATCCTGCTGCTATTGATAGATATGATACTACAAGATTTGCAAGACTTGGACATGAAGTTCCATTTGATACAAAAATATCTGAAGGAAATGAGCCTGACACTGCTATTTCTTATCAAGAAGAAGATGCATCAAAAATTATGAAAAGATTAAAACCTGAAGAATCAGTTGTTTTAAAAAGAAGAAGGTAGAGAATATGCAACAACCAAATAGATTAAAACCTTTCTTTGAAAATATTCACTTTGAAAGAGAAGATAATACAATGATGGTGAACTTTGGACCACAACATCCATCTGCTCACGGTCAATTAAGACTTATCTTAGAACTTCAAGGTGAAGAAGTAGTAAAATCAAGACCAATGATTGGATACCTTCATAGAGGTATGGAAAAAATGGCTGAGAATATGATTTATAACGAATTCTTACCTACAACAGATAGAATGGATTATATTGCTGCAACTTCAAATAACTATGGTTATGCTTTAGCTGTTGAAAAACTTTTAGGTATTCAAGCTCCAAGACGTGCTGAAATAATTAGAACAATGCTTTTAGAATTAAATAGAATCACTTCTCATTTATTCTGGTTAGCAACTCATGCACTTGATGTTGGTGCTATGTCTATGTTCTTATACTGTTTTAGAGAACGTGAATATGCAATGGATTTAATTGAAGATTATTGTGGTGCAAGACTTACTCATAGTGCTATTAGAATCGGTGGAGTTCCTTTAGATTTACCATCAAATTGGATTGATGATTGTTTAAGCTTTATTGATATTTTAAATACAGAAATATCAAAATATGAAGGTTTATTAACAGAAAATAGAATCTGGAAAATGAGACTTGAAAACGTAGGTGTTATTACTCCTAAAATGGCAAAATCTTGGGGATGTTCTGGTATTGCATTAAGAGGTTCTGGAATTAAATGGGATTTAAGAAAAGAGATGCCTTATGGAATTTACGATGAATTAGATTTCGATGTTCCAATTGCACATACAAATGACTCTTATGGAAGATACAAAATTTGTATTGAAGAGATGAGAGAATCTGCAAAAATATTAAAACAATTAATGCCAATGTATAAAGAGAGTGATTCTCAATTAATGGCTCATGCACCTGAGTATATTTCAGCTCCAAAAGAGCAAATTATGACTCAAAACTATTCATTAATGCAACACTTTGTACTTGTAACTCAAGGTATGAGACCTCCAAAAGGTGAAGTTTATGTTGCAACAGAATCACCAAAAGGTGAATTAGGATACTTTATTGTAAGTGATGGTACTCCTTATGCATATAGACTAAAAATTAGAGCTCCAAGTTTCCAGCATACAGCAATGCTTGAAGAATTACTTGTAGGATTACAGTTAGCAGATGTTGTTACTTTAATAGGTAACTTAAATATTGTATTCGGTGAGATTGATAGATAAGGATAACTGATGAAAAGATTTGATTTAAGACCTTTAAAAAACGACTTCTACGATAGAATGCTTGAACTAATGGATAAGCAAATTGCACAAGGTGAAACTGCAATTATAATGTTTGAAATTGGTGATTTTGATAATATCCAAAAATCTGCTGATGTGATTTATGATGCAGGTTATACTTTAATGAATTCTATTAAATTCAATGAAGTAGATTGGACTTTAGTTGTTAAAAAAGTAAAACCAGAACCAAAAGTTGTTGAAGAAGATGCTTCTTCTGTGGAAGCAAAATAATGAATAAGAAAGAGATAATTTCAAAGAGTGATTTCATTATCTCTCTTGGAACAATGTTATCTAATAATAAAGAAGAAATACGAAATTCAATAATTGAATCAATTGCAAAAACAAATTGTCAATTTGTTTATATGCACCCAATTGATAATATTGATTTAAAACTTTATTATACGCAATTTGTAAAATATGAAGTAGGAAGTGAAGAGGGTATATTTGCTTTATTACTTGATACATTTGCAAAAGAAACAAATGAAGAAGTACAAACATATATCGATAATTTTGATTTAGGTTATATCTCAGCTGAAACTTCAGCAGGAGAAGAAGAGTTTGAAGAAATGCTTGAAAACTCATCTAATAGCAAAAATAAAACATTAATTATTGGTGATGATATATTAGAGCATGATAGAATCGAAAATATTATTAGAATTATTGCTCTATTAAAAAAATATACAGATTTTAATATTATTGTTTTAAATGATGATTTAGAAAAAAGAGTTAATAACTGTGATGGTTCATCTTTAGAAGAGATTGCAGAATTAAAATCATTTGATGGAACTTTAGTTTATAGATTATTAGAAAATGAATCAAATGACGATTTAATCTCAAGTGTTTCATTTGCAAATATTGCAAAAGTTTCAAATAATGATGAAATATATATAAATTATAAAGATCAAAAAGTAAAAAAGAAATTAGTAATTGATGAGAAACTTCAAGGAACAATAGCAATTGCTAAGATTCTTGAAGAAGACAATGAAATATTTAATGGTTATAGATATAAACAAGTAAAAATACAAAAGGTTGATGCGTAATGAGTGATATGATTACATTAACAATTGATGGTAAATCTATTGAAGCAAAAGAGGGTGAATCGATATTAAACGTAGCAAGAGCAAATGATATTTTTGTTCCTGCTGTTTGTTATTTAACAAGATGTTCACCTACTTTAGCTTGTAGATTATGTTTGGTTGAAGCTGATGGAAAACAAGTTTATGGTTGTAATACAAAAATCAAAGCTGATATGGAAATTAATACAGTAACTCCTACTATTGCAAAAGAAAGACGTGCAATTATGGAAGTTTATGATGTTAATCATCCTTTACAGTGTGGTGTATGTGACCAAAGTGGTGAGTGTGAATTACAAAATTACTCTTTATATATGAAAGTTGATTCTCAAAGCTATAGTATTAGAGATATTCATAGACCTACACAACATTGGGGTGTAATGAACTATGACCCTGCTTTATGTATTGTTTGTGAAAGATGTGTAACTGTATGTAAAGATATGGTAGGTTCAAATGCTTTAAGTACAGTAAAAAGACCATCTGAAGCAATTGAAAAAACATTTAAAGAAGAAATGCCTAAAGATGCATATGCAATGTGGAATAAACTTAATAAATCACTTATTGGTTATGATGCTGATGCATGTACTGATTGTGGTGAGTGTATTTCTGCATGTCCAGTTGGTGCTTTAGTTTCTCATGATTTCCAATATACATCAAACTCTTGGGAACTTAAAAAAATACCTGCTGCAAACTCTCATTCATCTGATTGTGCATTTATTTATTATGAAACTAAGCAAGAATCAATTGATAATCATGAAACAAAAAGAATTTATAGAGTTACAAATGAACCTCATTATTCAACACTAAATGGTGCTGGAAGATTTGCTTATGACTTTGATAATAAAGTACAAGAAAAAGATGAAAAAGCATTTAATGATGCAGTTGAAGCATTTAAAAAAGCTGATGCAATTAAATTTAACTCATTTATTACAAATGAAGAAGCTTTAATTTTACAAAAAATTGCAAATAAAACTAATACAAGATTAGTAAATGAAGATGCAAGAAGATATCAAGAATTCTTAAAAAATTATTCAAGTACTTCAGGTTCAACGTTATACTCATCAAAATTATCAGAAGTACATGATTCAAATTTTGTAATTTCTGTTGGTTCATATTTAAAATCTGATTTACCAAATGCAAGATATGCTTTAAATAACTCTGTTATTATGAATAAAGGTGCTTCATTATATTTCCACCCAGTAGCAGATCCTGTTATGGAAAAAATTGGTAAAAAAGGTAAAACAACTGAATTTATTTATCATGATGCTTTAGCGCAAGAATCAATTTTATATTTTATTCTTTATAAATTTGGAAAAGATTTACCACAAAATGTAAAAACATACTTAGATTCATTAATTGAAACTAGAACTAAAACAGTTACAGAAACTATTAAAGAAAAAGTTGTTGAAATTGTTAAAAATGAAGAAACTGGTGAAGAAAAAGAAGTTTCTAAAATGGTTCCTAAAAAAGTTTCTAAAGAAGTAGAGTTTGAATATATTACATTATTAGAAGATATTAATAAAGATGAAACATTTATTGAATTAATTGATTCTATGCTTGCTAAAAAAGATGCTTTCTCTTTAATTGTTGGAGAAGATTTAATTACACATCCAAATGCTAAAAACTTAGCTAAATTATGTGGATTAATTTCTAGATGTACAGAGTTTAATGTAGTTATTATACCAACTCAAACAAATACTTTAGGAGTTGCACAAATTTGTACACTTTCTTCTGATGATTCAGGATTTACTGTTGGATATAATCAAAAAGCAAACTTTGAATTATCTGCTTTAGGTGATGGAGATTTAGATATTCCTGCACTTAATCAACAAGAAGGAACATTTACAAATATTGATAAAAAAATCATTCCTACAAATGCAGCAGTTGGATATAAAGGTTATACTTTAAATGAAATTGCAAATGTAATTTTAGAAGATGATATTGAATATACAATTGATTACACTTGTGAGTTACCACTAGAAAAAGGTTACCAAAGAGTTGAGTTTGATAACTTACCTAATATGTTTGGTAATGATAGAGTTGAGTATAGAGGTTATGATATAAATGCATTTGATGTTCAAACTCAAGATAATGTTGAAGAAATTTCTTCAAAAAAACTTGAAGTAAAAGAGAATGAAATAGTAATTTATAAAGCTAATCCTATTAATCAATTTAATGAATTTACTGCAATGTCACATGAGTTTAAAGATGAACTTCAATCAGGTATTTTCTTTTCACAAAAAAGTTTTGATGCTTTAGAGCTTCAAAATGGTGATAAAGTAGAAGTAACAGCTAATAATCAAACATTACAATTAGAAGCATTTGTTGATACTCAAATCAATGGTGAAATTGCTTATGTTTCAACTTTTGAAAAAAATTCATCATCAGAAGTTTTATTTGATACATTCAGATATAACACTGCAGAAGTGAAAAAGGTATAGTCATGGAAACTAGTATTATTTTAGAAACAATAATTAAAGTTATAGTTGTACTTACAATATTTTCAGCACTAGCTGGATTTACTACATATATTGAAAGAAAAATATTAGCATTTATGCAAAGAAGATTAGGGCCTACAAATGTAGGTCCTTATGGTCTTTTACAAATTGCAGCTGATGGTATTAAACTTTTTACAAAAGAAGATTTTATTCCTGCAAATGCAAATAAACCAATCTTTATGATTGCTCCATTAATTACAGCAGCAACTGCATTTATTGCAATGAGTGCAATTCCATTTTTCCCTGAATTTGAGATGTTTGGATATACAGTTAGACCAATTATTTCAGATATTAACGTTGGGGTTTTATTTGTTATGTCTGTTGGTGCTATTGGACTTTATGGACCTCTTTTAGGTGGTATGAGTTCTGCTAATAAGTGGGCATTACTTGGAGGAGCTAGAACTGCAATTCAACTTTTATCTTATGAAGTTGTTTCAGGTCTTTCTTTATTAGCACCTTTAATGATGGTTGGTTCTTTATCATTAATTGATATTAATAACTACCAAGCAGGTGGAGTTAGTGAGTGGATTATTTGGTCTCAACCATTAGCATTTGTTTTATTTACAATTGCTGGATTTGCTGAGACAAATAGAACTCCATTTGATTTACTTGAGCATGAAGCTGAATTAGTTGCAGGTTATGCAACTGAGTATTCAGGTATGAGATGGGGTATGTTCTTTATTGGAGAATATGCGAATCTTTTCACAATTTCATTCTTAATTTCACTAATTTTCTTAGGTGGATTTGAGCCATTATGGTTTATTCCAGGTGGATTAGCAATTATTTTAAAAGTAATGTTATTAATCTTCTTGTTCTTATGGACAAGAGCTTCATGGCCTCATATTAGACCTGATCAGTTAATGTGGTTATGTTGGAAAATATTAATGCCTTTATCAGTTCTAAATATCTTAGCAACTGGTTTTGTGATTATGGTTAGGGGATAATTATGGGATTCGAAGAATTTAAAAATAGAAATATATCTGAAGATTATGTTGTAGTTCAAGAGGACAATTATCCTAAAACTTCATGGGAATCTTTTAAACAAGTAATGTCAAGATCTGTAAAAGGTGAATTATTTACAGGTTTAAAAATCACATTTAAAATGATGACAGGTGCATTATTTAATGGTGAAATGGCAACAGTTCAATACCCAAAAGAAAAATTACCAATTGGTCCTAGATATAGAGCCGTACATAAATTACTTGTATTATTAGAATCAGGTGAAGAAAGATGTATTGGTTGTGGATTATGTGAAAAAATTTGTATTGCTAATTGTATTAGAATGGAAACTAGAATTGATGAAAATTCTAGAAAAGAAGTTTTAGAATATACAATTAATATGGGTAGATGTATTTTCTGTGGTTACTGTGCAGAAGTTTGTCCAGAGTTAGCAATTGTACATGGTGGAAGATATGAAAACTCTTCTGAGCAAAGAGCTCACTTCTCATTAAAAGAAGATATCTTAACACCATTTGATCAATTAAACCAACAAACTGAGTTTGCTGGTTTTGGTTCAGTATCACCAGATGCTGATGAAAAAATTAAAAAAACACCACTGTCATACTAAGGAGTTTTGATGTTTGAAATAGTAGCTTTTTGTCTTTTTTCTGTACTTACAATAACAATGTTTAGTATTACAGTATTAACAAACAATGCATTATATGCTTTAAGTTCATTAGCAGCAGGTATGATATTTATCTCTGCATTTTTCTTCTTGCTAAATGCGGACTTCTTAGGTGCAGTTCAGATTGTTGTTTACACAGGTGCAATTATGGCCTTATATGCATTTGGAATGATGTTCTTTGATACTTTATCAGAAGTAAAAGAGAAGGTTAAGAACCCAAGATTAGTGTTTTTCCTTTCAGGAATGCTTGCACTAATTATTGTTGTTATATTTATCTCTCCTGTAATTGGTGAGAATGTTCAAGCTAATTATCCAGTTCATCCAGAACTAGGAAACTCAGCTGATGTTGGTATTATTTTATTTACTAAATATTTAGTTCCATTTGAAGTTGCAGCAATTATGTTACTTGTAGCAATGATTGGTGGAATTGTTTTAGCTGGTAAAAAAATGAATGAATCATATTCTGAAATGTTAGAAGAAGAAATTGATGCAAAAATTGAGCTTGACGCAAAAGAAAAGGATGTTAAATGACACTTAATGCTTATTTAATACTATCAACTGTAATTTTTTGTATTGGACTAATTGGAGTTTTAAGAAGAAAAAATGTTTTAATGCTTTTCTTCTCAACTGAAATTATGTTAAATGCTGTAAACATTGGTCTTGCTGCTGTTTCTAAATTCCATGGAGATTTATCAGGTCAAATGTTTGCTTTCTTTATTATTGCTGTTGCTGCAAGTGAAGTTGCTATTGGACTAGGTTTATTAATTCTATGGCATAAAAGAACAGGTTCTATTAACCTAGATGATATTGCAAGAATGAAAGGTTAAGAATGGAAAAATATATATATATTGCACTTTTTGCACCATTAGTTGGTTCTTTAGTAGCTGCACTATTCGCAACTCAACCTAAAACAGCATTTACAGGATGGTTTACATCTTTAATGCTAGCTGTTTCTATGGTTGCATCAATTAATTTATTAGCATATGTTTATACAACAGATAGTGCTTTACACGTAGAATTATTTGACTGGATTAGTGTTGGAAACTTAAGTATACCATTTGGTTTTGTAGTTGATCAAGTAAGTGTTGTTATGATGACTGTTGTTACAGTTGTATCAACAATGGTTCATATTCATTCAATTGGATATATGGAACATGATAGAGGATTTAATAGATACTTCTCTTACCTTTCAGCATTCGTATTCTCAATGTTAGTATTAGTTATGTCTGATAACTTTGCTGGTTTATTTATTGGATGGGAAGGTGTTGGAGTTTGTTCATGGTTACTTATTGGTTTCTGGTACGAAAAAGAATCAGCATCATGGGCAGCTAATGAAGCATTTATTATGAATAGAGTTGGGGATTTAGGTCTTTTACTTGGTATGTTCTTAATTTATTGGAACCTTGGTTCTTTACAATATGATGTAGTATTTGGAACTATTTCTACTTTAGAAACAAGTACAATTGTTTGGATTGGTGGTTTATTGTTCCTTGGTGCTATGGGTAAATCAGCTCAGTTCCCATTACATACATGGTTAGCTGATGCAATGGAAGGACCTACACCTGTTTCTGCATTAATTCACGCTGCTACTATGGTAACAGCTGGTGTTTATTTAGTTGTAAGATCAAATGAACTTTATACACTAGTTCCTGAAGTTGGTTATGCAATTGCTTGTTTAGGTGCATTTGTTGCAATTTTTGCAGCTTCTATGGCACTTGTTCATAATGATATGAAAAGAATTATTGCATACTCTACATTATCTCAATTAGGATATATGTTTGTTGCTGCTGGTTTAGGTGCTTATTGGGTTGCCTTATTCCATTTAGCTGCTCATGCCTTCTTTAAATCAGTATTATTCTTAGGTGCTGGTAATGTTATGCATGCTATGAATGATGAACTTGATATTAGAAAAATGGGTGGATTACATAAGAAAATGAAATCTACTTCAATTATTATGACAATTGCATCATTAGCATTAGCAGGGATTTTCCCACTTGCTGGTTTCTTCTCAAAAGATAAGATTTTAGAAGCATCATTTAATGCTAATGAAACAATGTTATGGTTTGTATTATGGGTAACTGCAGGTTTAACAGCATTTTATTCATTTAGACTTGTAATGAAAGTATTTCATGGTGAACAAAACTATTCAGATGCAGAAGTTCATCCACATGAAGCAAAAACATTTGTAATTGCTGCAATGATACCTTTAGCAATTTTAGCAGTTGTATTTGGTTGGTTTGAACATGCATTTGTTGACTTTGTTACAAAAGTATTACCTTCATGGGAAGCTTCAAATCTTTCACATTCAACAGCTTGGATTTTAATCTTAGTTACAACAGCAGCAGCTGTATTAGGAATTGCAGTAGCAGTTGTTAAATATAGAAATGGTGGATTTAGTAAAAGTTGGGAAAATACAGCAATTTATAAATTGCTAATTAACCAATATTATATTCCACAGTTCTATTCTAATTTCATTTCAAAACCATATTATGTAATGTCTGTATGGATGTTTAATGTACTTGAAATGAAAATCATTGATAATTCAATCGATGGTATAGCAAATTTAATAAATAAAGCAGGTAAAAAAGCAAGACCAATTCAATCAGGAAACTTATCATCAGCATTAAGACTTATGGTAGTTGGATTGATTGCTGGTTTAGTTTATGTTTTAGCTTTATCTGTATTCGAAGGGGTTATGTAAATGGAAAATATTTTATTAATGCTGATATTTTTCCCAGCAGCAGCAGCAACAGTTGGATTCTTAATTCATAAAGATTCTATGAGAGAATTTGGTATTGTTGTTACTGTAGTTGAATTTGTATTAGCATTATTGCTTTGGTATCATTTTGATGTAAATGATGCTGGTATGCAATTTGTTCAAACATTACCTATTATAAAAGAGTTCGGAATTAATTATATTGCAGGTGTAGATGGTATTTCATTATTCCTAGTTATTATGATTACTTTTATGACAATGATTGCATTAATTGGTTTAACAGAAAAAAAAGATGTTAAAAATTTAATTATTACAATGCTTTACCTTGAAATGACAATGGTAGGGGTATTTGTTTCTTTAGATGTGATTATGTTCTATGTATTCTGGGAATTAACACTTATTCCAATGTTCTATATTATTGGTTTTTGGGGATCAGAAAGAAGATTCTATGCAGCTATGAAGTTTTTCTTGTATACATTTACAGGATCATTAATCATGCTTATAGGTATTCTTTACTTTGGATATATCTTCCATGAAGCAACTGGTGTTTGGAGCTTTAGTTTCCTTGACTGGAATAGTGTAGTTTTACCATTTGATATGCAACTTTGGTTATTTATTGCTTTCTTCTTTGGATTTGCAGTAAAAGTACCAATGTTCCCATTCCATACATGGTTACCTGTTGCTCATGCACAAGCACCAACAATTGGTTCTATTATTTTAGCAGCAGTATTACTAAAAATGGAAACATACGGTTTTATTAGATTTTCATTACCATTATTCCCAGATGCAAGTGTTTACTTTATGGGATTCATGTCAGCATTTGGACTTATAGCAATTGTTTATATGGCAATGTTAGCTTATGCACAAGAAGATATGAAACAAATGATTGCATACTCTTCAATCTCTCATATGGGTGTAATTATCCTTGGGGTATTTGCACTAAATGTTGAAGGTATTGCTGGGGCAATATTTTTAATGATTGGACATGGTATTGTTTCAGGGGCACTATTTATGAGTGTTGGTGTTTTATATGATAGACGGAAAACCAAGATGATAAAAGAGTTTGGTGGATTAGCTAAAAATATGCCAATTTTTGCACTTGTTTATGGAATCATCCTAATGGCATCTATTGGTTTACCTTTAACAGTTGGATTTGTTGGTGAGTTCTTAGCATTACTTGGATTCTTTAAAGTTTCACCTGCCTTAACTTTTGTAGCTTCATTAACAATTGTATTAAGTGCAATTTATATGTTAGTTATGTACAAAAGAACTTTCTTTGGTGAATTAATTAAAGAAGAGAATAAATCTTTAAAAGATATTTTTGGTAGAGAATTAGTAGCATTAGGTTCATTAGTTGCACTAATTATTGCATTAGGAATTTACCCAAAAGTAGCTCTTGATCCTTTAAACACATCAGTTACTCATCTTGTTGAAACAATGCAAATGAAAGCTGTAAATAGTGATACGAAAGAGCGATTAAAAGAATTAAATACAATAGGGGAGGTTAAATAATAATGGAACCTATTTCAATTAGTTTAGAAAGTTTAAATTTAGGAACAATTGCACCAATGATTATTGCAATCGTTGGGGCTTTAAGTATATTAGTTACAGATTTATTTAATAAAGATAAACATAAATCTTTATATGTTCTTATGGTTGTACTATTTTTAATGTTTGATTTATTTACTCTTCTTGCTTTCTCAGGGGATGAAAGAGGATTATTTGATGTAATGTTAATAGATGGTATTTCGATACTATCACAAGGTATTATTATAATTGGTTCAATTTTATTTATTTTCTTAGGTCTTTCAAAATTAAGATTCCAAGATTTTAGATATGCTGAATATTTTGCACTATATTTATTTATGATTGCAGGATTCCAATTTATGGTAAGTTCTGATTCATTAATTCTAATTTTTGTTGGACTTGAAACTTCATCATTAGCATTATATACAATGATTGCAATGCATAATAGAATGGTATCAATTGAAGCTGCTGTTAAATACTTTACAATGGGTGCTTTAGCTGCTGCATTTTTCGTATTTGGTGCTATGATTTTTTATGCACTTACAGGTTCTTTAGAATTAACTCAAATTGCACAAATATTAAATGAGCAAGGTTTATTATCTCATGATAACTTCTCTAACTATGTATTTGTATTAGTTGGTTTTGTATTTATGTTTGCAGCGATTGGGTTTAAATTATCATTATTCCCATTCCATACTTGGGTTCCTGATGTTTACCAAGGTACAACTTCTGCGCTAGCTGGATTTATGTCTGTAATTCCTAAAATGGCTGGATTTGTTGTAGCACTTAGATTCTTTGAGATATTTATTGGAGCTGATGATATTATTATTAGATCAATGTTATATACAACTGTTGTTTTAACTATGACTATTCCTAATATTATTGCATTACAACAAACTGATATTAAAAGAATGTTAGCTTACTCATCTGTATCAAATGCAGGTATGGCAATGGCTGCTATTTTAATTGGAACAACACAATCAATTAATGCATTATTCTTATATTGGATTTTATTTACAATTACTAACTTTGGTGCTTTTGGTATGTTATGGCTAAATAGAGGGAAAGAGTATGAAGATTATAACTCTCCTTATGCATTTAAAAAGTATTCAGGATTAGCACAAATATCACCATTTACTGCATCTATGTTAGCAATGTTCTTATTTGCTTTAACTGGTTTACCACCATTTGCACTATTTTGGGGAAAAATGTACTTAGTTTCAAGTGCTGTAAATGCAGGTGAAATTATTTTAGCTATTATCATTGTACTTAACTCTGCAATAGCAGCGTACTACTACTTAAGACCAATTTCATATATGTTCTTAAGAGATCCAGAAAATGGTAAAAAAACAAAGTTTATGCAAAATGCTTCACTACCAATGAAATCAGTAGTTGGAGTTTGTGTATTCTTAATGGTTATTTCTATTTTCTTAATAGACCCACTTCTAAATATAATCTCTGCACTTGTAACAAGTTCAGGTTATTAATCTATAAGAGTACCCAAGAAAATGGGTACTCTTAAATCTTAAAATCTAAATAATTCCTCTGAAAACATATTTTTATATATGCTATAATAATTTTTTTATTTAAAAGGTCTTTTTTATGCTTCGTACTTTATTGATTTTAGTTTTCTTCTTTTCTTCGTTTTTATTTGCAAATTCAACTATTACTATAGATAATACAAAAAAGTTCTATGATAGTTTTAATTTTTCATATTTAAAAGATGAATCAAGTATTTTACATATAGAAGATATTTTAAAAAAAGAGTTTAGTAAAAATAGCAAAAACAAGTTTACCTTAGGATATACAAAAGGTAGTGTTTGGATAAAATTTTCTATTGAAAATAGAAGTTTAAATAATGATTTTATTTTATCATTAAATGAAAGTTTTTATGAAACAGCAAATTTATATTATTTTGAAGATAAATGGATAAAAAAATCAAATGGAGTATTTAATCCAATTGAAAATAGGGAAATTAGAAGTAACTTTTTAAGTTATGATATTAATTTATTAGAGAATGAAAAAAAAGTTTTTTATCTAGAGTTAAAAGGTAAATATGCATATTATGGAAATTTAACTTTATATGAAAAAGACTATTTTTATTTTACAAACGTAATGAATATAAATAATTTATATATTTTTATATTTGGAATTATTCTTCTTATTATTGTATTTAACTTCTTTTTATATTTAAAACTAAGAGAAAAAATATATATTTATTATGTTGGTTATAGTTTTTTCAATCTTATATATATGATAAATGCAAGTGGTATATTGGTTTATGTAAATTTACAAAAATATATGTATGATTTACTCTTATGTGCATCTTTTATGATTGGATTCTTGGTTCTTTTTTCATGTGAATATTTAGATACTAAAACATATTTAAAAAAATATCATAAAGCTTTAACTTTTGTTTCAATTCCATTTTTTATTTTAGGACTTTTAGTTTTAACATCATATCAACCTTGGAATAAATTTATAAATAATCTAGCAGGATTAGTTTGTATTTTACTTATTGTAGTTTCAATAATTATATATTTTAAAGGTAACCATAAAAGTAAATATTATATTTTTGCAATGATATTATATTTTTCATTTGTAGTTTTATTTACATTTACAGTTGCTGGTGCTTTTGAGTATACAAATATTACAAGATATGGTTTTCTTGTTGCTTCTGCTATTGAAGTTACAATATTTTCACTTATGCTTGCAAATAGATACAATGATAGAAAAGAACAAATTCAACTATATCTTGAAAAAGAGGTTGAAGTTAGAACAAATAGTTTAAGTATTTCAAATACAAAACTAAGTTCTTTAATAAAAGAGAGAGAACTTCTATTAAAAGAGGTTTATCATCGTGTTAAAAACAACTTTCATATGATTATTGGTATGTTATGGTTTGAAAATAAAAAGAATAACAATAATGAATTAGATGAATTAATAAATAGAATTAAATCTATGTCATTAGTTCATGAATATTTATATAGAATTGATGATTTTACAAATGTTAATGTTTATGAATATCTAAATAAAATTGTAACTAATATTAGAATGGGATATAAAGATGTAATTTTTGATTCTTCAATTGATAATATCAAAATAGAGTTTGATAATGCAATGTCTTTAGGAATTATTATAAATGAAGCTATTACAAATTCAATGAAACATAATAAAGATACAAAAGATTTTAAAATTGAAATGATACTAAAAAAAGAAGAAGATAATATTTGCCTAATTTTAGAAGATAATGGAAAAGGTTTTGATATAAATAACTCAAATGAAGGATTAGGTCTAAAACTTATAAAACAGTTTTCAAAAAAATTACCAAATTCAGATTTTAAGTACTCTTTTGAAAATGGAGTTAAGTTCGAGCTTTTATTTAATGAAAATGAAATAAAAAAAGATATTAAAGAATAGAAAATTTTATATATAAACAAAGAATAATGCACAACTTGATACAATCACAATAATTAATTTTAAGGATGCCAATTGAAGACAATAAGTGTTGCTCACTCACCAGATGCTGATGATATTTTTATGTATTATGCTATTAAGTTTGGATGGGTTACTCCATCAAACGCAAAATTTACAAATATAGCTGATGATATTGAAACGTTAAATCAAGCTACTTTAAGAGGACAATACGATATTTGTGCTATTTCATTTGCTTTATATCCATTTGTAAAAGATGATTATGCTTTATTAAAAACTGCAGTTTCTTTTGGCGAAGGTTATGGACCTAAACTTATTAAAAGAAAAGGAACAAAATTAAAGCGTAATTTTACAGTTGCTTTAAGTGGTGAATTTACTACAAATGGTCTTTTATTTAAAATTGCTTATCCAAATGCAAGAATTAAATATATTAACTTCTTAGAAATAGAACAAGCAGTATTAGACGGTGTTGTTGATGCTGGTGTTTTAATTCATGAATCAATTCTTACATATAATGATGAATTAGAAGTTGAAAAAGAGTTATGGGATATTTGGGTTGAATTAAGTGGTGGTGATTTACCATTACCTTTAGGTGGAATGTGTTTAAGACGTTCAATTCCACTTCATAGTGCAATTGATTATGAAAATACTTTAATTAAAGCAGTTCATGTTGCAAATAAAAATAGAAATGTTTTAGCACCTATGTTAATAGAAAAAGGTCTTATTAGAGTTGATGCTGCAACACTTGATAAATATTTAGACCTATATGCAAATGATAATTCTGTTGAATTAAGTGATATTCAATATAAAGCCTTAGATAAATTATTTGAATTAGGTTATAAACATGGATTCTATGAAAACCTAATAAAATCAAAAGATTTTTTAATTCCAAGTGAATATAGTGAACTTAGAGCACAATAATAAAAGGTAAGTGGTGAATTATTTTAAAGAGATAGATTTTTCAAGATATTCATCAATTAAAATTGGTCCAAAAGCAGAAGTTTTAGTAATAAATGAAATAAACTCTTATGATGATTATCAAATTATTGGACGAGCTAATAATTTATTAATTTCAAATAATCATCCTAAATTTGCAGTTTTAGGTGAAAACTTTGATTATATAAAACAAGAAAACGATTTACTTTACGTTGGTTGTGCAACAAGTTCTGGTAAACTTTTAACTTATACTCGAAATAATAATATAGCAAATCTTGAGTTTTTAGCAAAATTACCTGGAAATTTAGGTGGTTTGGTTAAAATGAATGCAGGACTTAAGTCTTGGGAAGTATTTAATTATATACACAGTATAAAAACTAAAGATGGTTATATAAAAAAAGAAGATATTGACTATTCTTATAGACATACAAAAATAGATACAATAGTATATGAAGTAGTATTTAAAATAGAAAATGGGTTTTGTAAAGATAAGTTAAAAGAGTTTAATAAAATGAGAGATAATCAACCTCATGTACCAAGTGCGGGTTCATGTTTTATTAATCCAAAAGATGATTATGCTGGAAGATTAATAGAAGCAGTTGGTTTAAAAGCTTATGAAAAAGGAAATATGTCATTCTCAAAAGAACACGCTAATTTTTTAGTAAATAATGGTGGTGGAACTTATGAAGATGCAATATATTTAATAAATTTAGCAAAAAGTAAAATAAAAGAGCAATTTAATATAGATATAAAAGAAGAAATAATAGTTTATTAGTTATATTATCAGTCTATAATATAAGATGCAAAAAAATTAAAATAATAGAAGGTTTTTTTTAGTGAAGAATTTAGTAATAGTGGAGTCACCAGCAAAAGCAAAAACAATATCAAAGTTTTTAGGAAGTGATTACGTAGTAATGGCTTCAATGGGTCATGTAAGAGATTTACCAAAATCAAAATTAGGGTTTGATCCAGAAGATAATTTCAAACCAAAATACTTAATTTCTACAGATAAGAAAAAAGTAATAGCAGATTTAAAAAAACATATAAACAAAGATACAACAATCTATCTAGCGGCCGATGAGGATAGAGAGGGAGAGGCTATTGCATGGCACTTAATCCCCGCATTAAAAATTGAAAATAACCCTATTAAAAGAATTGTTTTTCACGAAATTACAAAAGATGCAATCTTAAAAGCTTTAGAAAATCCAAGAGATGTTGACCAACATTTAGTTGATGCTCAACAAGCAAGAAGAATACTTGACCGTGCTGTAGGATACGAACTTTCTCCACTTTTATGGAAAAAAGTAAGATATGGTTTAAGTGCAGGTAGAGTTCAAAGTGTTGCTGTAAAAATCATTGTTGATAGAGAGAATGAAATTAGAGCATTTGAACCAGAAGAGTACTGGAAAGTTAAATCTGAGTTTGTAAATCCTGAATTAAAATCAGAACTTGCAAAAATAAATGGAAAAGTTAAAAAAATTAAAAATGAAAAAGAAGCAAAAGAGATTGAAGCTTCTATTAAATTAGGAAATTTTACTTTAGTAGATATTGAAGAAAAAGAGAGCAAAAGAAATCCAGCTGCTCCATTTACAACATCAACTCTACAACAAGAAGCAAGTAGAAAACTTGGATATTCTGTTAAGCAAACTATGATAATAGCACAGCAACTTTATGAAGGAAATGTAGGTAATATTCCAAATCATACAGGTGGTTTAATCACATATATGAGAACAGATTCACTTAATCTTTCAGCAGTTGCTACAAGTGCAGCTAAAGAAGTTATTGAAGCTCAATATGGAAAAGAGTATGCATTAAGTAAACCAAGAGCATATAAGTCTAAAGCAAAAGGAGCACAAGAGGCTCACGAAGCTATTAGACCTGTTAATTTAGCATTAAAACCTAGTGAAATAAGAGCTTATGTAGAAGCTTCTCAATATAAACTTTATAGTTTAATTTGGAAAAGAACACTTGCTACGCAAATGGCAGCTGCACAAATTGCAAATACTACATATAAAATTCAAGCAGGAAAAGATTCAGAGTATGAATTTCAAACTAAAGGTCAAAGAATTATCTTTGCTGGATTTATGAAAGCATATACAGAAGGTAGTGATAATCCTGAAAGTGCACTTGATAGTACAGAAAAAATTCTTCCTACAATTAAAAAAGGAACGGTTTTAGATTTAGATAAATTAGAATTAGAACAACTATTTACTAAACCACCTGCAAGATATACAGAAGCATCATTAGTTAAAAAACTAGAAGCGGAAGGTATTGGAAGACCATCAACATATGCACCAACAATTTCTACAATTCAACAAAGAGAATATGTTGTAAAAACTGAAGATAAAAAACTTACTCCTACACCAACAGGTGAAATAGTAAACTCTTTTCTATCAGATCACTTCTCTGATATTATAAATCTTGGATTTACAGCAAAAATTGAAGAAGAGTTTGATGAAATTGCTGAGGGAAATATTGCATGGGAACAAGTAATGCAAGATTTCTATGGTAACTTCAAAAAAACAATTGATGAAAAAGAAGAGAGTGTAAATAAAGAAGACTATCTTCAAATTAGAGAAATTGGAACTGATCCAAAATCAGGAAAACCAATGAGTGCAAGAGTTGGAAGATTTGGTCCATTTGTTCAAATTGGAACAAAAGACGATGAAGAAAAGCCATTATTCGTAGCAATTCCTAAGCATTTAAATATGGATACTATTACAATGGACGAAGCACTATTTTTATTTACGCTTCCAAGAGTTGTAGGACAAACTAGTGATGGTGAAGATATTAAAGCTAATATTGGAAGATTTGGGCCATATTTACAAGTTAAAACATCATATTATTCATTAAAAACAGATGATCCTTATACAATTGAATTACCTCGTGCTTTAGAAGTTATACAAGAGTTAAAAGAAGCAAAAGAGAAAGCTACAATTAAAGTATTTGAAAAAGAAAAAATTCATGTACTAATTGGAAGATATGGTGCTTATATTAAACAAGGTAGAAAAAACTTTAAGATTCCAAAAGGAAAAGTTGCAGAAGATTTAACACTTGAAGAGTGTGAAGAGATAATTGCAAAAGATCCAAAATCTAAAACAACAGCTAAAAAAGCTCCGGTTAAAAAAACTACTACAAAGAAAGCACCAGCTAAGAAAGCAGCTGCAAAAAAGCCAGCTGTAAAAAAAGCGCCAGCTAAAAAAACAACAGCTAAGAAACCAGCAACAAAATAATCATGAAAATCGGAATTTTATCAGATAGTCACTTTAAAAGTGACTATACTAAAGATGTAATAGATTTCTTAAAAGATAAGGGAAGTGAATACTTAATTCACGCAGGAGACTTATGTACAGAAGAGAATCTAAAACTATTAGAAGAGTCAGAACTTAAATATGTTAGCGTTTTTGGAAATAATGATAGTAACTTATTATCACTAGTTAATAAATATAATATAAGACAAGAACCATATTATTTTAAAATAAAAGATATAAAATTTAAACTTATGCATATGCCATTTTATTTAAATGGTGATAGTGATATTATAATTTTTGGACATACTCATATTTTTGAAAGTGATTATAAAAATAAAACACTTTTTATAAATCCAGGTGAAGTATGTGCAAGGGAGAAACCACGTATAGAGTGTGTATTTCTAGAAATTAATGAAAATGAGTATATAATCTCATACTATTTTAAAGATATAAATAAAAATTTTTATGAGAAAGAAGAGTATAAATATGAAAGATAATGAAGAAATATTTTTATGTGCTATATGTAATGTTGAAAGTGGTACTTGTAATGAAGATTGTAAATTTTGTACACAAAGTGTAAGATATAAAGCTGATATTCAAAGATACAAACTTAAAAGTATAGAACAAATTATAGAAGAAGCTAAAAAAGCAAGAGAAAATGGTGCTGTTGGATTTTGTTTAGTTACTGCTGGGCTTGGATTAACAGATAAAAAAACAAAATTTATTGCCCAAGCTGCAAAAGCTATTAATAAAGAAAACTTAGGGCTTAGATTAATTGCATGTAATGGAACTGCTACTGTTGAACAATTAAAAGAGTTAAAAGCAGCAGGTATTAGCAATTATAACCATAACTTAGAAACATCAAAAGAGTTTTACCCAACAATTTGTACAACACACTCTTGGGATGAAAGATACCAAACTTGTTTAAATGTTAAAGAAGCTGGATTAAAATTAGTTTGTGGTGGAATTTTTGGAATGGGTGAAACTCAAGAAGATAGAATTTCTATGATTAAAGCAATTGCATCTTTAGATCCTATGAATGTACCTCTTAATTTTTTCCATCCAAATGAAGCTTTACCAATTGTTGAAAATACAATTACAAGAGAAGAAGCATTTGATTTAATTACATTATCAAGAGAATTAATTCCTAATGCACATAAAATTATGGTTGCAGGTGGTAGAGAATTAATGTTTGGTGATGAGCAATATGAAATCTTTAATAGAGGTGCAAATGCATTTGTTATTGGTGATTATTTAACAACAGCAGGTAAAACACCAAAAGATGATGTTGAAGCATTAGAAGCCTTAGGTTTTAAAATTGCTAAAAACTTTCATGTAATGCCAGACGAGAAATAGGACTGTTTAATGAGTGAAGAAATATCAATAATTATAACAGTATCTCTAATTATATTTTCTTCACCTTTAATAGGAAAGCTTTTTAGGCTTCCTACTATTACTGTTGAAATAATATTAGGTTCAATTGCAGCATATTTTGCATTTATTTCAGATCATGCAATATTACATTTAGTTGCTGAACTTGGATTCTTATATCTAATGTTTTTAGCCGGACTTGAAGTTGACTTAAAAAAACTAGTCAATATCTCATCTTCTATGTTGAAAAAATCATTAATGTATAATGTTGTACTTTTTTCACTATCAACCTTAATATCTTTATATTTAGATTTAGGAAAGATATTTATAGTGATTTTACCTTTAATTTCAATAGGATTATTAGCTGCACTAAAAAAAGAGTACGGTGATGTTGAGTGGATTAGATTATCAATTGTAGTTGGGCTAATAGGTGAGATTGTATCAATCTTTGCATTAACTACAGTATCAGCAGCATTAGAATTTGGTATAAATTTTGAATTCTATAAAACTATGATTTTATTTACTGCTTTCTTAGTTTCAATGATTTTTATATATAAGTTATTTCATAATCTTATTTGGTGGTATCCAGAAATTAAAACATATTTAATGCCAGCAAAAGATCATCAAGAACAAGATATTAGAATATCTATGGCTATCTTTTTCCTTATGATTACTGTAATGATGTATTTACACTTAGAAGTAGCATTTGGTGCGTTTATTGCAGGAACATTTATTACAACATTTTTTGAAGAACATAATAAGCAGTTACCACAAAAACTTGAGCATTTTGGTTTTGGTTGGTTAGTTCCTATTTTCTTTATTTCTGTTGGGGCTTCATTTGAAATTGATGCTGTTTTACATGATGGTTTAGCATTAAAAGCATTTTTAATCACACTTGCTATGATTTCTATTAGACTGGTTGCATCACTGTTATTTGTAAAAGATGTTGGTTGGAATAGATTTTATATGTTAGGATTATCGCACTCAATGCCACTAACACTTCTTATAGCAGTAGCGACATTGGCTTATACGAATCATTCAATTACTCAAGAATATTATTATGCATTTATTCTAGCAGCAATTATGGAAGTTCTAATTGTAATGATTATAATTAGAATCTTATCAAAGTTTATTAATTTTAACAGAAATTAATTTATCTTCATAACTTACATCATATTTAGATGGTTTTTCTTCTAATTGAATAACCACTCTAAAATATCTTTCATTTTTATGATTACCAACTGTAATTTTATTATAGTTTTTAGATTTTAAATTTTCTCTTTTTGTATAGAAATTTACTTTTGCTTTATAATCAATAATAAGTTTATTCTCTTTATCAATAGT